>JAEDMR010000051.1 GCA_016302925.1 Bacillota bacterium | reverse complement strand
AATTCAACGAAATTCCAGGCAGCGGCAATTGGTGCTGGATGCTGTGAATGCCAGAACTGATCATCCCACTGCCGACCAAATCTATCTGGACGTACGTGCAAAAGATGAAAAAATCAGCCGCGGCACTGTATACCGCAATCTTGGCGTTTTGGAAGATGCCGGAGAAATCACCCAGGTGAAACTCCCTACCGCCGACCGCTACGACTGCCGCCGTGACCGACATTATCATCTGTTTTGCACCGGCTGCGGGAAGGTGTTTGACGCCCCGCTGGCTTACCGGGAGGATATTGACACACGGGTAGCTGAAGAAACCGGCTTCCACGTGCAGCGCCATCTGGTGGTCTTCGAAGGGCTCTGTCCGGAATGCAGCCGAAAAAATGAAAATGGAGGTGATTAATGTAATGGCAATCTACAAATGTAAAGTCTGCGGATTTGTCTATGACGAGGAAAAAGAGGGCCGTCCTGTTTCTCAGCTGGATGCCTGCCCGGTCTGCCGGCAGCCGGTGTCTAATCTGCTCCCGGTTTCCGACGGCATGGATTGTGTCGGCCGCTGCGATGTGCCCGCCGCAGCGAACGCCGCCAGCGGCGCAGATGCTGACAGTGCGTCCAATGCCGGCAGTATTCTCAGCGCAGCCGACCTAAACTACGACCCGGCCACGGTCCGTCATGACCCGTCCGCCAGATACATGGAAGAGATCCATGAGATGGCCGTAACCGGAAAGACCATCGGCGGTGCCATGAGTACGAAAATGCCGGTTCCAAACTGGGACGACATCCTTCTGCTGGGCAGTCAGCTGAACCCTGCCCCGCTCAACGACGGAGATCCGGTGGACACCAGAACGGTCATCGGAAAACATGCTAAGAAGCCTATGGTTCTGGAAAGTCCGGTCTATATTTCCCACATGTCCTTCGGCGCATTATCCAAAGAAGTAAAGGTTGCGCTGGCCAAAGGTTCCGCCATGGCCAAGACCGCTATGTGCAGCGGCGAAGGCGGCATCCTTCCGGAAGAAAAGGAATCGTCATACAAATACATATTTGAATATATTCCGAATAAATACAGTGTGACCGACGAAAACCTGCGCAGTTCCGACGCCATCGAAATCAAAATCGGCCAGGGAACCAAACCGGGCATGGGCGGCCATCTGCCAGGTGAAAAGGTGACAGCTGAGATCGCTGCCATCCGCGGGAAGAAGCAGGGCGAAGATATTCAGAGCCCGAGCAAGTTCCCGGAAATCAACTCGAAGGAAGATCTCCGCGCCATGGTTTCCATGCTGCGGGAGCGTTCGGAAGGACGCCCCATCGGAATCAAGATTGCTGCCGGAAACATCGAACGTGATCTGGAACACTGTGTTTTCGCAGAACCGGACTTCATCACCATCGACGGCCGGGGCGGTGCCACCGGTTCCAGTCCGCTGTTCCTGCGGGAAGCAACCACAATCCCGACGGTTTACGCACTGGCTCGGGCCAGAAAATATCTGGATGCAGTCCATGCGGACATCGATCTGGTCATCACCGGCGGCCTGCGGGTATCTGCCGATTTCGCCAAGGCTCTGGCCATGGGTGCTGATGCCATCGCTGTAGCCAGCGCTCCGCTGATTGCAGCGGCCTGTCAGCAGTACCGCATCTGCGGCACCGGAAGCTGTCCGGTCGGCGTGGCCACCCAGGATCCGGAGCTGAGGAAGCGGCTTCAGGTGGATGTGGCTGCCCAGCGGGTTGCCAACTACCTAAACGTGTCCACCGAGGAGCTGAGAACCTTCGCACGTGTCACCGGAAACACCTCGGTTCACGGCCTTTCCATGAAAAACCTGGTGACCTTAAGCAGCGACATGGCCGCTTACACCGGTATCCGCCACGCAGGTCAGCCATGTGAAGAGTACAATATCACCCCGGCCGCAGCCGAAGAAATCGGGCGAGCGGATTTTGAAAAGAAAGAAAATATCAAGGAGGAAAGAACAATGAAAAAGTACAAATGTAAGATTTGCGGAGAAGTGTTTGAAGTGAAAGACGGCGAAACCCCGGTTTGCCCGCTTTGCAAAGCCACCGGCGACAAGCTGGAACTGATCGAAGAAGCTCCGGCAAACAAATACGCAGGCACCCAGACGGAGAAAAACCTCCACGCCGCATTCGACGGTGAGTCCGGCGCCAGAAACAAATACACCTATTTCGCATCAGTTGCAAAGAAGGAAGGCTTCGAACAGATTGCTGCACTTTTCCTGAAGACCGCTGAAAACGAAAAAGAACACGCAAAAATGTGGTTCAAGGAACTGAACGGCATCGGTGACACGGCTGCAAACCTGGCCGCTGCTGCTGCCGGCGAAAACTACGAATGGACTGATATGTACGAAGGCTTTGCCAAGACTGCTGAGGAGGAAGGCTTCCCTGAACTGGCTGCCAAGTTCCGCATGGTTGCTGCCATCGAAAAGCACCACGAAGAACGCTACCGTGCCCTGCTGAAGAACGTGGAAACCGCCGCAGTTTTCGAAAAGAGCGAAGTAAAGATCTGGGAATGCCGCAACTGCGGTCACCTGGTGGTTGGCACCAAGGCGCCGGAAGTATGCCCGGTGTGCGCGCATCCGCAGAGCTATTTCGAAGTGAATGCCGAGAATTACTAATACACGAAATCGAAGAGGTTTGCCTTGCGCAGGCCTCTTTTTTCATTTAGAATTAAAGCAGAAAAGGCGTGCGATGCGCTGCAAAACGGAGGATTGGTTATGAAACGTTGGCGTTCTTTTTTGGTTTTTCTTTTGATTCTGACTTTGGTCTTTTCCCTGGCTGCAGCTCTTTCCGGCTGCGCAAAATCCGACGTGTCCGACGGATCCGGTGATTCAGGCACTTCCGAAGGCCCTGGCAATTCCGACGGTTCCGATGGTGCGGACGACACGTCATCCTCCGATTCCGGTTCTGCCGGATACCGGCTGTCTGCCCAGTCCTTCACCGTGGAAACGGAACATCTGGCATATTGTGATCAAGATGTCGCTCCCAATCAGGACCTGGCCACGGGTGAAATACAGTATCTGCAGCTGGAGGAAGCCGGCCGCGTGGATTTCGGAGCGTTGGATGCGGTTCTTCAGAAGCAGAAAGAAACGCTGATTGCCGACGGGATTGATCGCGTCGCAGAGTTCGGCCAGAGTGCCCTGGAATGGGAGGATTACAAACGGGAAGACTTCTACCCTTACTCCTCCAATGTGTTCGTGTCGATTATTCGTGCAGACAGTCAGATGCTCAGTTACCTGCTGGAATGGAATGAATACTGCGGCGGCGTTCACCCTTCCAGCTATTATGAAGGCTTCAATCTGGACGTGAAGACCGGTGCTTCCATTTCACTGGATCAGGTAGTGTCGGACATCCCGGCTCTGAAAGCGCTGGTCATGGAAAAGCTGCTGGCAGAGTACGGTGAGGACGGCTTCTATGCGGATCTGGATGCCCTGCTTGCGGATTACTTCGCCTGGGACGAGGAGGCGGAAATCTACCGGCCGTCCTGGACTCTCAGCGAGGAAAGCCTGACCATCTCGTTCAGCCCTTACGAGATCGCCCCATATGCAGCGGGCCTCCTGCAGGCCGAGATCCGCTTCGACGAAGCGCCGGAGCTCTTCACCGGGGCCTACCTGCCGCCGCCCGCCCCCGGCAAGTAGCTGCCCCAGCTCGCCGGCTCGCATGCCGCCGCCAAAAAGTAGCCCGACTGCCGGGCGGGGCGGCGGGACGGGGCGGGCGGCGGCCGGAATCCGGAAGGCGGCAGGTTGTCGGCCGATACAAGACGGCCGGCAAGGATTCATCCTTGACAACACATACATTTCGGAGAAAAAAAGTCCAAAAGGGTCGGGTTCGCCCCCGCTTCAACCTCAAAAAAATGGAGATTTCCGGCGGAAATCTCCATTTTTTATCCATTAAATTCCATTTTTGCAACAACTTGCTTGCATTTTTTCTGTTTCTCCCTACACGCACCCGACCCTTTTGGCAAAAAACGCCTCAATAAGTACGGGTTTCGGATGGTGACTAGAGTTTCGGATGGTGACCAGGGTTTTGGATGAGTCCGCGGCCCACAGTCCCGCCGCCCCGCCCTACAGCTCCTTCCGCTCCGCCACCTGCAACATGATGGCGCATTCCATCCGCTTGCGGAACAGCTCGCAGCCGTACTCGTAGACACCGCGGATGTCGCCGGTGGCATGATACGCATTGGCCGCACAGCCGCCGGAGCAGAAAAGCCGCGCCCAGCACTCGTCGCATTCCTTCCGTGCGTAGACATTGCACTGGCGGAACTTTTCCTGGGTCTCCAGATTGGTGACGCCGTCCCAGATGTTGCCCATCCGATATGCCTCATCTCCCACGAACTGGTGGCAAGGATACAGGTCGCCCCACGGGGTGACGGCGAAATATTCCGTGCCGCTGCCGCAGCCTGCAATCCGCTTGTGAATGCATGGACCATGGGTCAGGTCGATCATATAATGATAGAAGGTGATCGGATGGCCTTCTTTCTTGCGCCGCAGCATATCTTTGGCCAGAATCTCATACTGCTCAAACAGCACCGGCAGATCTTCCTGGGTCAGTGCGTACGGATCCTCCGGACTGCAGACCACCGGTTCCATGGATAACTGGGTGAAGCCCAGGTCCGCCAGATGGAAGATGTCGTTGGTGAAGTCCGTGTTATTGTGGGTAAAGGTGCCCCGGACATAATAGCCGCTGTCGCCGCGGCGGCGGGCAAATTCCTGGAACTTAGGCACAATCCGGTCGTAGCTTCCATTTCCCTGGTAATCTTTTCGCAGGTGATCGTGCACTTTCTTTCGGCCGTCGATGCTCATGACCACATTGTGGCATTCCCGATTGGCGAACTCCATCACCTCTTCATCCACGTCCACACCGTTGGTGGTCAGGGTGAAGCGGAAGTTCTTGCCGGCCTCTTTTTCAATGCTGCGGGCATACGCCACCGTCTGTTTCACCACATCAAAATTCATCAGCGGCTCTCCACCGAAGAAGTCAACCTCTAAATTTACATGGTCACCCGAGTTTGCAACCAGAAAATCCATGGCCTGCTTGGCCACTTCAAAGGACATGAGCGCCCGCTCCCCGTGGTACTTGCCCTGGCTGGCGAAACAGTACTGACAATTCAGATTGCAGCTGTGGGCCACATGAAGGCACAGAGCCTTGATATCCCGGGACCTATTTTTGAAATCAAAGGCGATGCCCTTGTAGATGTCCTCACTGAACAGCTTTTTCTGCCGCTTCAGTTCTTCGATATCGGCCAGGCAGTCCCGCAAATCATCCTCCGTCACATCCGGACGGTCACCGTACTTTTCCAGCATGGCCGCCACGATCTCTTCCGGAGTCGCGGACTCGTACATGGCGATCATGTCATACGCCACGTCATCCACCACATGGATGGATCCGGAATACACGTCCAGCACAATGTTATATCCGTTTAATTTATACTGATGTATCACAGGTAATTTTCCTTTCGTATGATTTTTTCCAAATAATTACCGCCTGCATACTGACACAGGCGGTACCGGCTTAATTATTTATTTTCGTTCTCACAAGCCTGGTTTGCAACACCGCAAGAGGTTTTGCAAGCGGACTGGCAAGAAGTCTGGCATTCGCCGCAGCCACCGTTCTGTGCACTTGCTGCCAGATCACGGGTTTCGATTGTCTCGATACGTTTCATTGGACATGTCCTCCTTTCAAGACAAAATAACGTAAATATTATACAATATTATACCCATCCGGGTCAATCTTTTCCGACAAAATCTTTCCGCCCGGCTTCGTTTGCCATGTCTTCTTTTCCCATTTTCTTTACTTCACTCCATAGCATGGCTGTTGCAATTACAGCTGCCATGAAGTCTGCTGTCGGTCCGGCGTACATGATCCCATCGATACCCATAAACAGTGGAAGTATCACAATCAGCGGCAGCAGGAACAGAATCTGCCGCGTCAGAGAGAGGAATGCGCCTTTGAGCGGCATGCCGATGGCTGCAAAAAATGTCGATGACATGGGCTGCACATTGTTGATAAAGGTAAAGAACAGATAGATTCTGAAGTACCTCTCCGCGAAGGCAAAGTACATCTCCGATCCGTCACCGAACAAGCCGATGATCTGACGCGGAAACAGCTGAAATGTGGTGAACGCAATCATATTAATAATGAGTCCGGACAGTATGCTCAATTTCAGTACCTGTTTCACTCTGTCATATTGTTTGGCTCCGTAATTAAAACTGGAAATCGGCTGCATGCCCTGTGCGATACCGATGCAGAAGGACATAAACAGAAATCCTACTTTATTGATGATACCGGAGCATGCCAGCGGAATGGACTCCCCATAGATGGACTGGGCTCCATACCAGGTCAGGGAATTGTTCATGACGATCTGTACTACCATCATAGCCGTCTGGTTCAGGAAGGAGGCCAGACCCAGACTCATGGCATAACCTGCGATTTCTTTCTGCGGCCGCAGATGTGCGGCTGTCAGCTTTCCCGCTTTAAACTTCCGGAGATACCGCACTACCATCAGTCCGGCGAAAATCTGTCCCAGGATGGTTGCCAGGGCAGCACCGGACATTCCCATATCCAGACCGAAAATAAAAATGGGATCCAGTATGGTATTGATCACTGCCCCGGACAGGTTGCAGGCCATGGAATACCTGGGACTGCCGTCTGCCCGCACCAGATGGGTGCCGCCGTTGGAAAGGATAATGAACGGAAAGCCGATGGCCGTAATCCGCACATACTCCATGGCATATCCCAGCACCTCCTCCGGCGAACCGAAAAACACCAGCATGGGCTCCAGGAAAATCTCCGTCACCAGACAGAGAACCAAACCAAATCCAAAGAGAAGGGTGGCGGCATTTCCGATATAGTATATCGCCTTTTCACGATTTCCCCGTCCCATATTCAGATTAAAAGCCGCCGCCGAGCCGATTCCCAGCAGCAGCGCGATGGCGGTACAGCTGGTATTCAGCGGAAAGGCCACATTGGTCGCTGCATTTCCCAGTTCTCCGATGCTCTGCCCGATGAAAAACTGATCCACGATATTATATAGCGCACCCACCATCATGGCGATAATGCTGGGAATTGCAAATTTTCTGAGCAAAGTGCCCACCGGCGCCGTGCCCAAAGGATTTTTCATTACTTGCGTTTCTGCCACTTCACTTGCTCCGTTTCTAACTTCCTCTATTCTTACTGCTTCTTCACATAATAGCGCATTTCCATGCCGTTATCCAGAATCAGGACATCCTTCGGCATATGCAGTGTCAGCCATGCCACATACAGATCTCCCACCGCTCCGCTCACATTGACGATCTGGATCACATAAAGATACCAGAACCAGCTTGCCGGTACGTCCCTGAGCAAAAGGCCCAGCAGAACCGTCCAAACCACCAGAGGTGCCAGCGCAATGACGACGTATGGGGATTTTGCGAAGAACGCATTGCTGTACGCATAAGCCATCCCCTTTTTCAGCTCGAACCCGAAGGCCGCACTCCGCCCCGTAAACAGGCGAATGAACACACCGTGGACCCATTCGTGGGCCAGAAAGTAAATCAGAATCCCCACCGCCATAAAGCAACACGCCGCAGCACTTCTCGCGGCACCCATGGAAAAAGCCTCCCGGATCGGATGGTGCCAGAGTCCGAAAACAATCAGCGCCGCCGCCAGCACCAGCTGCAGGACCGCCATGATTTTCAGTGCACCCCGATCCTCCGGCAGCTTCACTTCCCGCTCCAGGCTGTATCCCGGCGGTAAATCCCAGTATGTATTTTTTTTCATTTTCATCCCCCTGAGAATATAATTTACCGGCTGACACTCTTTCGTGCACCAGCCGGCTGACTTTCCGTTTTTATTTCAGGCTTTCCAGCACCGCTTCTGCCTGCTGTCCGATCTCGCAGACACCGGTATGGCGAACCGGCTTGTTCTCCAGTCCCTTCAGGCCCTTCTCCACAGGAACCCCGGTGGCTTCATGCAGCGCCCGTACTGCGGCAAATCCGTCTGCAGAAGGCTCCAGTCCGATGGATCGGCCCACGCTCTCCGCAAACTTATACGGGCTGGCTGTGGATGCGATCAGTGCCGGTGTCTCGTCTCCGGTCGTTCTGACATAATCCTCATAAACCTTGTATGCCACTGCCGTGTGGGTATCCATCAGATAGCCGTGGTCTCTGTACATGCGGCCCACGGTCTCCTCCGTTTCCTTCTCCGTGCAGAAGCCGCCGTAGAAGCACCCCATGCCCTCTTTTACCTGCGAGCTGACTTCATAGACCTTCTCCTTTTCCAGCCGATCCATATATCCCTTCACTTCCTGGCCGTTTCTGCCGCTGAGCAGATACAGCAGACGCTCCAGATTGCTGGAGATCAGGATATCCATGGACGGCGAATTGGTCACGAAAAAGTCGCGGCGGATATCATATACGCCGGTGTTGATAAAGTCGGTCAGAACCTTGTTTTCATTGGAGGCGCAGATGAATTTTTTCACCGGGATGCCCATTTCCCTGGCAAAATATCCAGCCAGAATGTTTCCGAAGTTGCCTGTCGGCACCACGATGTTTACCGGCTCTCCGGCTTTCACCACGCCTCTTTCCAGCAGCTTCACATAGCCGTAGACATAGTATGCCACCTGCGGCACCAGACGTCCGATGTTGATGGAGTTGGCGGAAGACAGGCGTACGCCCATCTCTGCCAGCTTCTGTCCGAAGGCATCGTCATTGAAAATCTGCTTCACGCCGGTCTGGGCATTGTCGAAATTTCCTTTCAGGGCGTAAACGTGGGTATTGGCACCTTCCTGGCTGGTCATCTGCCGCTCCTGCACCTGGCTGACTGCCCCGTACGGATAAAAAACGATAATCTCCGTGCCCGGCACATCCGCAAAACCCTCCAGCGCCGCCTTCCCCGTATCGCCGGAGGTTGCGGTGAGAATGCAGATTTTGTCCGTAACGCCTTCCTTCCGGAGGGAAGTGGTCATCAGATATGGTAAGATGGACAGAGCCATGTCCTTGAAAGCAGCCGTCTTTCCGTGGTACAGCTCCAGGAAATGTGCGCCGCCGGCTTCCTTCACCGGCACGATATCTTCTGCTTCGAACTTGCTGTCGTATGCACCATCGATGCATGCCTGCAGTTCCTCCGCTGTGAAGTCGTCGAAAAACGCGCCGATGATGCGGTATGCGATTTCCTGATAAGATTTGCCGGTCAGTTCTGCCGGTTTACATGGAAGTTTCGGCATTTCAGAAGGAACATACAGTCCCTTATCCTCAGCCAAGCCGCGGATGATGGCCTGGGGCGCGTTTCTGTATGCTTTGCTTCCTCTTGTGCTTTCGTATTTCATGGTTGTCTGTCTCTCCTTTTTGCAATTCAATTACCTTTTAGAATATCACATTTTTCCCTGTATTTCAACCGATTTCCGGACATATCGGAACATATATGTAAACAATTTCCCCAGTCCCTTGACATCTGCTGCCAGACCGTGGTATATTGGTGTTAACAAGGAAATGCCGCTTGTAACGGGGCGGCTCGGTCCGAATTGTATATCGTAACCGAAACCGTCAAACGCTTCGTTTGGCGGTTTCGGTTTTATTTACCCCTCTTTATCAGAGTAGCAAGTGCAATCAGTACAAGCGTATAGGTCAGTAGGTCTGACAGCGATATGTACATCATACAACCACCTCCCTTCCTCTCGGCTGGTTGGTGGACCTCTGCCGCCGGCGGCAGTCCCTGGTATATGAAGCCTTCCGGCTCATAACCATGTAAGGTTGTGCCTTAATTATATAGAACATATGTGCTTATGTCAATTCTTTTTCGTCAAAAAATACGGCAATTCAGTCATTTTCTGTTAATTACATAGGTACTCTTGTTTTCCCTTTCGTGTCGCGGTAAAATATAGAAGCGGCATGCGTCGATTCATGTCTATCCGTGTCGAAGCGTGTCGAGGGGGGATACAAATCATGAAAAATAAATTAAAGAATCAAACGAAACTGCACAACCGCAAAATCCTTTCTCTGATCCTGGCATTTGCAGTCTGTCTGTCCATAGCCACATACCAGCTGCTGCCGGGAAGCAAGATGGAGAGCACTGCACTTGCTGCATCGTCCTCTATGTCGGCGTCGTCCGACACTTCCGCCACCTCCTCCAGCCTGAAAGCACCTTCCATCAAGGTCGCCGCATCCGGCTACGAAGGGCTGAAAATCACATGGAATAAGGTCAGCGGCGCGAAATCCTACGAAATCTACCGTGCTTCGTCCAAGTCTGGCACCTATAAAAAAATATCCACCGTCCAGAGCGCCGGTTATACAGATAAAACCGCTGCCCAAAACCGGACATACTACTATAAGGTCCGGGCCGTCAGCGGCAAGTCGAAAAGCAGCTTCAGTTCCATCCAATCCAGCAAAATCCGCACTGCGGTCTCCTTGAAAAAAGTCCCTGCATACAGTGGAAACCCATACACAGAGGTAAGCGGCGGGAAGACATATTTTGCGAAGAATATGTATGTAAAAAAATCCAGCCAGACCTTCTCGAAGCTGGACAGCCTGGGGCGCTGCGGCGCTGCCATTGCTGTGGTTGGCAGGGATCTGATGCCCACGGAAGAGCGGGGCTCCATCGGCATGATCAAGCCGGCCGGCTGGCACACGGTTCGCTATGACGACCTGATTGCGGACAAGTATCTGTACAACCGGTGCCACTTGATCGGCTACCAGCTCACCGGTGAAAACGCCAACGAGCAGAACCTGATTACGGGCACCCGGTATCTCAACGTGGAGGGGATGCTGCCTTTTGAAAATCAGGTGGCGGATTATGTGCGGAAAACGGGGAATCATGTGCTTTACCGTGTAACGCCAATTTACGATGGAAATGATCTGGTTGCCCGGGGCGTGGAGATGGAGGCGTCTTCGGCGGAGGATCAGGGCAAGGGTCTGGAATTCCATGTGTTCGTCTACAACGTGCAGCCGGGTATCGAAATTGACTATGCCACCGGGGACAGCCGGCGGGCGTCCGGGGCGTCCGGGTCGGCAGGTCCAGTGGGGGCGTCGGAATCGTTGGGATCAGCCGGGTCGTCCGGGGCGGCTGGAGCACAGAAATACGTTCTTAACACCAATACGAAGAAGTTCCACTACCCGACCTGCAGCAGCGTCAGTCAGATGTCGGAAAAAAACAAAAAGGCCGTCACCGCCTCCCGGGACGAGATCATCGCAGACGGCTACAGCCCGTGCGGGAACTGTAAACCATAGTTATTATTCTGCAAGTTATTCTGCAAGCAAAAAAGGACGCCAATGGCGTCTTTTTTGTGTGTTTGGCGTCACCTAGATGTTCTAGGTATGCCTTTTCGGGCAGGGTTTTATTACTTTTTATCAGTTTTAAGTTCATTTCCTTCACGAAAATGA
>JAEDMR010000245.1 GCA_016302925.1 Bacillota bacterium | reverse complement strand
TGGCACTGAATATGTGCGAAGCCAGAGGATGCGGCGACCGCCACTGCCGTGTGGTTGTAGAACGACGGGACGTGTTTGGTCTGGAAAAACAGGGATGGATGGACCACATGCAGCAGCCTGTCATGCCGGTGCATAACACCCCGGAAGAGAGAACCGTATGGGAAGGGCAGATTTTGCGAAATGGAAAATACACTAACGCCTTCGGCGAAGAAAAGTCCTTCGAATGGGCATATCACTGGGTCATGAAGATGGGCTGGGCGTGGTGCATCGCATTCCCGCTGGTGGCCATCGGCAGCAATATCTTCAGCTATATGAGCGGGCAGGTAATTTACTTTGATTACGGCATGAGCAGCGTGTGGGAAATGGATGCGCTGATTTAACCTCCAGTGCAGATGAATGGGAGAAATACTTAATTTTGGGCATTCTGTTTTTCTCCTTGATTCGCTAAAATATACACAAAAGATAAGAAAAATACAAATTCTGTACTTTTCATTTATCGCGGAATAAGGTAATATAGTAGGGACGGGCAGTTTTTTGCCCGTCCTGAAACAGACGCATATTGCACTGCAATCATATATGAAAAACTTGGAGGTATGAGTATGACATTCAAATCCGATATCGAAATCGCGCAGGCGTGCCAGAAGAAGAAAATCACGGAAATTGCCGAAGTGGCAGGGGTTGAGGAAAAATACCTGGAACAGTACGGCAACTACAAGGCCAAGGTGGACTACGCTTTATTAAAGGATAAGGCGGATGCACCGGACGGCAAGCTGATTCTGGTCACTGCCATCACGCCGACGCCGGCAGGCGAAGGAAAGACCACCACGTCCGTGGGTCTGGCCGATGGACTGCGCAAAATCGGAAAGAACGCGGTTGTGGCACTCCGGGAGCCTTCTCTGGGTCCTGTGTTTGGTGTAAAGGGCGGTGCCGCAGGCGGCGGATATGCCCAGGTGGTTCCGATGGAGGACATCAACCTGCACTTTACCGGTGACTTCCATGCCATCGGTGCAGCCAATAATCTGCTGGCAGCTATGCTGGACAACCACATTCAGCAGGGAAATGCGCTGGGCATCGATGTGAAGCAGATCACCTGGAAGCGTGCGGTAGATATGAATGACCGGCAGCTGCGCCATATCGTGAACGGTCTGGGCGGCAAGATGCAGGGTGTTCCAAGAGAAGACGGATTTGAAATCACCGTAGCTTCCGAGGTTATGGCCATTCTCTGCCTGGCTTCCGACATCAAGGATCTGAAGGAAAGACTGGCAAGAATCATCGTAGCCTATACTTATGACGGCAAGCCGGTAACGGCGCATGACCTGAAAGCGGAAGGTGCCATGGCGGCCCTGCTGAAGGATGCCCTGAAGCCGAATCTGGTGCAGACTCTGGAAGGCACCCCGGCATTTATTCACGGCGGACCGTTTGCAAACATTGCCCACGGCTGCAACTCCATCACGGCTACCCGCATGGCGCTGAAGCTGGGTGATTATGCAGTTACCGAAGCAGGATTTGCTGCAGACCTGGGTGCAGAAAAGTTCCTGGACATCAAGTGCCGTATGGCAGGATTCAACCCTTCTGCAGTAGTCATCGTTGCCACTGTAAGAGCACTGAAATATCACGGCGGCGTAGCCAAGGCAGATCTGAACAACGAAAATCTGGCTGCCCTGGAAGCCGGTATTCCGAACCTGCTGCAGCATGTTTCCAATATCAAGAATGTATTCGGCCTGCCTTGCGTGGTGGCCATCAATGCATTCCCGACAGATACGGAAGCAGAACTGAAGCTGGTGGAAGAAAAATGTAAGGAACTGGGCGTCAACGTGGCTCTGTCCGAAGTATGGGCAAAAGGCGGCGAAGGCGGCAAGGCACTGGCAGAAGAAGTGGTCAGACTTTGTGAACAGCCGAACGATTTCCACCAGTCCTATGCGCTGGATACAACCATTCAGGAAAAGCTGGAAACCATCTGTAAGAAGATCTATCACGCTGACGGTGTGGAACTGACCGCCAATGCGAAGAAACAGGCGAAACAGCTGGAAGAACTGGGCTTCGGCAATCTGCCGATCTGTATGGCCAAGACCCAGTATTCCTTCTCCGATGATCCGGCGCTGCTGGGTGCACCGACCGGATTCACCGTAACCGTAAGAAATCTGAAGGTTTCTGCAGGTGCCGGCTTTATCGTGGCACTGACCGGCGATATCATGACCATGCCTGGTCTGCCGAAGGTTCCGGCGGCTGAAAAGATCGATGTGGACGAAAACGGCGTGATTACAGGATTGTTCTAGAGTTCGGCGCTGCAAAGTAATACATAGATATATATAAAGGTAATTTATATGAGAGAAATGAATCTGAATGCGTTTTTGGAGCAGCTGGCATCGGCTGCTCCGGTTCCCGGCGGCGGCGGGGCTTCTG
>JAEDMR010000244.1 GCA_016302925.1 Bacillota bacterium | reverse complement strand
TCACCAGTGATGACGGCCGGTTCGAAATGGACTTTGTTCCGATCATGGACCGGGCCGCCCGCACCGATGTGAAGCTGATCTGCTCCGATCAGCATCAGGTATTCGGTCTGTTTACAGGCAAGGCGGTGCTGGATGACGGCCGCATCATTGAAATAAAGGATTTCCTGGGATTTGCAGAAAAAGTATTCAATAAATGGTAAAGGAAGTGAAAACAATGCAGATCACATTTGAAGATGTCAGAAAAAATCAGGCAATTAACGCATATATTCAGAAAGCGGACGAATCTCTGATTGCACTGGGTTATACAGAACATAGCTTTCCCCATGTGCTGAAGGTGGCCAATACGGCCAGCCAGATCCTCACGGAGCTGGGCTATTCACCGCGGGAAGCGGAGCTTGCGAAAATCGCCGGCTATCTTCACGATATCGGTAACATTGTCAACCGAATTGAGCATGCCCAGAGCGGTGCCGTCATGGCCTTCCGTATTCTGGATAACATGGGTGTGGAAGCAGAAGACATTGCAACCATCGTGACCGCCATCGGCAACCACGACGAGTCTACCGCCTTCCCGGTGAATTCCGTGGCAGCTGCCCTGATTCTGGCAGATAAGACCGATGTGCGGCGAACCCGGGTACGCAGGCAGCCCTTAGAGCAGTTTGACATACATGACCGGGTCAATTTTTCCGTGACCCATTCACAGGTCATGATTGAAAAAACTGCAATTACACTGGACATCACCATCGAAACCGAAATCTGTGATGTGCTGGAGTACTTTGAAATCTTCATGGAACGCATGCTGCTGTGCCGCCGTGCAGCGGAACAGCTGAAGGTTGCGTTTCACCTGATTGTCAACGGACAGAAAATGATGTAAAAAACTACGACATTATGCCGTAGTTTTTTCTTGCAATAAATTCAGATAGTTCTCAGGGGCCTTGCACCGCATCAGCCCGCTCATGATACAGGCCCCTGCAGCCCCTGCAGCCCTGACGGCGTCGATGTTTTCCGGGGAAATGCCGCCGATGGCATATACCGGTACGGAAACGGCCTTGCAAGTCGTCTCCAGGAACGCAAGGCCCCGTCCGGGCACTCCTCTTTTACAGTCGGTGTCAAAGATGTGGCCCGCCGAGATGTAGGTCGCTCCATGCTTCTCAGCCGTTTCTGCCTCCTCCGCAGAATGGCAGGATACGCCGATCACGCGAAACGACGCCTTTTCCCCCTCATCCATGGCAAGGAACAGATCCAGCGGCAGATGTATGGCTTCCGCATGAAGCTTCCTGGCAGCTGCAGGAAAGCTGTGCAGGATACATGGCACACCTGCTCTCCTGCAGATATTCATCACCTGGGCTGCCAGTACTGTATATTCTTCCTCGGACAGATCCTTTTCCCGCAGAATGATGCCGGCAGGCCTGGCCTCCGCGATTCTTTCCATCTGTTTCAGAAAATCCCCGCCGCAGAGCAGGCGATTGGTCACGCATAGTATATCAGACATACAGGTAATCATTGAGGACGGGCTGAAGACCTTCTTCCGTGATATCTTCATACATGGTTTCCAGGCTGCGGCCGTCATTGATTTCAAACTGCTCGTCGCCTTCCATCCCATCCGTCTCCTTTCCCGTATATTTGCTTTCATGATCGCCGATTCCGGTAGATACGCCGGCAGAAACCTTTGTGGCGGCGATTTTCACGATACCGTTCCGGAATGCTGCGCTTTCTCTGGAAGAAACCGTGATTCCCACGAAAGGCAGAAAGATCCTGTATGCACAGAGGATCTGGCAGAGCTGTGTCTCATGCACGTCCAGAGGGTTAATCTTATCATTATTGATGATAGGCCGGAGTCTCGGGCAGGATAAAGACATCTCCGCATGAGGATACTTGCGCTGCAGATAGTACACGTGCAGAGCACTGGCGAGAGCATCCTTCCTGAAGTCAGACAGACCCAGCAGCGCCGAGAAGGCTACGCCCCGCATACCGCCCATCAGCGCACGCTCCTGGGCATCAAACCGGTAAGGCCACACCCGCTTATGACCCATCAGGTGAAGCTGTTCGTATTTTTCCGTATCATAGGTTTCCTGAAAGACCGTCACGTAGTCTGCGCCGCATTCATGCAGGTACCGGTATTCCTCCGTATTTACCGGATAAATCTCCAGACCTACCATGCGGAAGTACTTCCTTGCCAGCCTGCAGGCCTCGCCGATGTATTTCACATCACTCTTGGCCCGGCTTTCTCCGGTCAGGATCAGAATCTCCTCCATGCCGCTGTCTGCGATGATCTTCATTTCGTGCTCGATCTGTTCCATGGTAAGCTTCATCCGGTTGATGTGATTATAGCAGTTGAAGCCGCAGTAAACGCAGTAATTTTCGCAGTAGTTGGCGATGTACAGCGGCGTGAAGAGATAGACCGTGTT
>JAEDMR010000050.1 GCA_016302925.1 Bacillota bacterium | reverse complement strand
AGAATAAAAAATATGAATCATCAAAAATGTCGCCTGCCGGGCGACCTTTTTGTTTTTCCTTTCTGATACACTGGGAGCATGATAAAGCCTACTTTTGCGAGAAAGAAAGGGGAACATGAAATGAAAAAAGGTTTGACGGAAATGGCATTTATCCTGGACAGAAGCGGATCCATGGCCGGTCTGGAGAAGGATACCATCGGCGGATTCAACGCCATGGTAAAGAAACAGAAGGAGACCGACGGAGAAGCCGTGATTACCACGGTACTTTTTGATGATAAGTACGAGATACTCCATGACCGGATGGATGTGCGAGGCATCCTGCCCATGACGGAAGAGCAGTACTATGTACGCGGCTGTACCGCTCTGCTGGATGCGGTAGGAAGAACCATCGAAAAGATTGACCACGCGCAGCGGATGACGGCAGAACCGATGCAGGCAGAAAAAGTCATTATCGTAATCACCACCGACGGGATGGAGAATGCCAGCCGGAAATACAGCCGTCATCGGGTGAAGAAGATGATCGAGGCTCATAAGGAAATGGGATGGGAGTTCATTTTTCTGGGCGCCAATATGGACGCCGTAGCAGAAGCAGCCACTTTCGGCATCGATGAGGACCGGGCGGTGACCTATGAGAACGACAGTATCGGAGTGGGACTGAATTATCAGGTTGTGGCAGACACGGTTGCCGCCATGCGGTGCAGCTCCGGGCGAATCGACGGAAGCTGGAAAGAAAGGATTGAAGAGGATCGCAGAGTACGCGGCACAGGCAGAACCGGCAGGAAATAATGATATAGGAACGGTCAATATTTCATGCAGCATACGCCGTGATATGGATTCTTAGTTATCAGTGTTCAACTTAGTATTGTAATCTACGGAAAATAGAGTATAATTAGATAAAAGCCTTGCGTACAAAGAATCCGCAGGCAGAAAAGAGGTAAAAAATGAAAAAACTGATTCAATCCATCTTAGTAATTTCACTGGTGTTCACCTTATCGGTTGGATTTTTTCCGCTGACTGCGTATGCGGATGAGGATATGACCAATCCTGAAATTGAAATACTGCACGACAGCAAGAACTGCCCGACCTGCAGTGCATCAGAATATTTCCAGACGTTCGGAACTGGCACCACCCATGCATTCTATGTGCAGATGAGTGACGGAAAAAAGCCGGCTGGATCGGATGTCAGCTGGAAACTGGTTTATTACAAAGATTATGATGGTGTCATCAAAGCGGAAGGAAATAAGTGCCTGATTACTTTTAATCAGACGAATCTTGAAAACGAAGCCATTGGTTATACCAGTCTGGATATCCGTGCAGATGTAAAAGGGAAAGGCTACAATACGACACATGTTCAGATTCAGGATGGATATAAATACGTAAAGGATTTGTTAGAAGCAGAGATTACACTTTCCAGAAACGAATATACTTATGACGGCAAGGCGAAGAAACCGACTGTAAAAGTTGTGTTTCAAGGTAAGGCGCTGAAAAAGGGAAAGGACTATACCGTATCCTACAGCGACAATGTATCTGTTGGTCGCTGCACCGTGACGGTCAAAGCGAAAAAAGGCAGTGAGTATGCGGGTGAGGCCAGCACATTCTTTAATATCAATAAAAAAATCAAGGCATCGACAATTAAAAACAAGAGTGTGACATTTTCTATTGTCCCGAAGAACGGAAAGGGAAAATACAATGAATACTCTCTGTCCAGAGTAACGGATAAAAAATACAATGTCTGCAGCAAATATTTCAAGCTTTCCAAGAGTGGAAAGCTCACGGTAAAGAAAGGCACTCCGAAAGGAAAATACTGGATTGAAGCACAGTATTTTATTGGAGACAATTACGAACGCGGCCGTGCAGATCTTTATGTCGTTGTAGCATAACTGCAGGAAAAGCGATAGAATTTGAACCGCATCGGAGTTCTGGTGCGGTTCTTATTATAGCTCTTTGTGATGAAACTAAAGCATAAAATATCACTTGCCAATTTATGCTCGACCGAGTAAACTATAACGTATACAAAGAAAAGGAGAAAGGATCATGGAGCCTGAAAGGCTGACACATCAGTTTGCACCGGTTTACAATGCAGAAAGCAGGGTGCTGATACTCGGTACCTTTCCATCGGTGAAATCCCGGGAAAACCAGTTTTTTTACGGGCATCCGCAGAACCGGTTCTGGAAGGTCACAGCCGGTCTGACGGAAGAACCGGTTCCGCAGACCATTGAAGAAAAGAAAAAGCTGCTGCTGGAACATCATATCGCAATCTGGGATGTGGTCAGCCAGTGTGATATCGAAGGATCCAGCGACAGCTCCATTCGGAATGTGGTGCCGGCAGATCTGTCCGAAATCCTGCAGAACAGCCGGGTGAAGGCGATTTTCGCCAACGGCTCCACTGCAGCCAGACTCTATGACAGGTATCAGAAAAAGCAGACCGGCATGGAGATCATAACTCTTCCGTCCACCAGTCCGGCCAATGCGGCATGCAGCCTGCAAGATCTGCTGCAGGCCTGGTCTGTCATCCGGACCTATCTGCAGAATTGAGAGAAAGAAACGGATTACGGAAACAACAGAAACAGGAGTGTAATAAGAATGATAGAAAAAGTAAGACTGGGCAGAACAGAAATACTGGCAGACAAGAATGGCTTCGGTGCACTGCCGATCCAGCGCATCAGCGCAGAAGAAGCCGGCAGGCTGCTGCGAAAGGCATTTGAAAGCGGTGTGAACTTCTTCGATACGGCAAGATATTATACAGACAGTGAGCGGAAAATCGGCATGGCGCTGGGAGACGTGCGGGGTCAAATTTACATCGCATCCAAGACCATGGCCCTGACGGGAGAGGACCTGGAAACGGATCTGGAGACATCCCTCCGGGAACTGGGGACGGATTACATCGATCTCTATCAGCTCCACAATACTCCGTTCTGTCCGAAGCCGGGCGGAGAAGATGGATTATACGACGCCCTCCTTCGAGCGAAAGCGGCAGGAAAAATCCGCCATATCGGCATCACCAATCATCGCCTGGCGGTGGCAGAGGAGGCCATCGCCAGCAGCCTCTATGAAACGCTGCAGTTCCCGTTCTCCTACCTGAGCGGAGAGGCAGAGCTCCGGCTGGTGAAGCTTTGCGAAGAAGCAGATATGGGGTTCATCGCCATGAAAGGCATGGCAGGGGGACTGCTGCAGGACGGACGTGCTGCATACGCCTATCTGGCAGAATATCCGACGGTACTTCCCATCTGGGGCGTGCAGCGGGAGGCGGAACTGGATCAGTTCCTCAGCTGCAGCGTGAATCCGCCATCGATGGAAGAAGAATCCATTCAGAAAACCATAGAAAAAGACCGGAGCGAACTTCTGGGCGAATTTTGCAGAGGCTGCGGATACTGCATGCCGTGCCCTGTGGGCATTAAGATTAATGACTGCGCCCGTTTATCTCTCATGATCCGCCGCGCACCATCTGCACCGTGGCTCAGTGAAGAAAATCAGGCCGCCATGGCGAAAATTGAGGACTGCCTGGAATGCGGACAGTGCAGCAGCCGTTGCCCGTATGGACTGGATACGCCGGCGCTCCTGAAAAAGAATCTGCAGGACTACAAAGAGATTTTGGCAGGAAAGCCGCTGTAAGGCGCGGCAGGCTACGGCGTGATCCGCAGGAATCCTGCTTACCCGGTCGCCTGAATGCAAAAAAGAAAAACACACAGCAGATTGGGTGGTCTGCTGTGTGCAATGCCTCTTCCGGTGGATTGCCGATGATAGAATACTGTAATAGCCTCAGGCAATGAAAGATGGTGTGAGAATCAGCGATCCCGGGAAAGCATGTAATTGGAACAGGCTTCGTTTGGGTGATGGAAAGCTGTTCCGGAGAATAACGGCATTATGGGTAATTGTAATTGGGTAATGGGTATGAAAATTCGGGTTGGGAACTCTCGTGTGTTTTATGTATGGAGTACTTTACTTTGCTAAATCTTTTTGTCGTAATGTGTTTGCGTTATTCTCTTTTTAATACGTGAACATTATAGTGAATAAATAAAAAAAAAGATAGGAGAAAATGGCCATTTCATTGAAAAATATGGCCAAGTTGTGAATAAATGAGAACAGTGGAAAACATACCTGTGGATAGTCAGCTGCTGGAAGATATCCACTACATCAATCTGGAAAAACCGGTTGCGTTCTACCACGCGTGGCTGAAACCGGGAGAGGAAAACAAGATTCCGTGGCACTGGCATCCTGCCATGCAGATCAGCCGCCTGAAAGAAGGAGAAGGCCGTTTCTTTGTGGGAGATATGAAGTTCAAGCTGAAGGCTGGAGACGGAATCATCGTCAATGTGAACCAGCTTCACCGTTATAGTCCGGAACCGGGACAGCAGCTTCATCTGATCAATGTGCTGTTTCTTCCGGAATTTGTGGCGCCGGCAGGATCACTGGCGTACAAGAAATACGTAGAGCCCATTTTGCGGGAGGAGAGCCGGCCCTGCCTGGTGCTGCGTCAGGAGATTGACTGGCAGCGGGAGATTCTGGACCTGTATGAGGAGGCCTTTGCACTGGAGGAGAAGGGATCGCACTACCCGGGGTACGAACTGGAAATTCATGAGCTATGCAGCCGGTTCTGGCGGGGATTGATCCTGCATTATAATGAGTTTCCTGCCTGGGAGGCAAACAGCCATAAGATTACGTCACAGGTCCGTATGAAGCAGATGCTGACCTTCATCACCGAAAACTACTGGGAAAAGATTACCCTGGAGGATATCGCTGCATCAGCCTGCATCAGCAAGCGGGAGGCATTGCGGTGCTTCCGGGAAAACATGTGGAAGACACCGATCCTTTATCTGACGGAATTACGGATTGAAAAAGCCAAACAGGAACTGCTGACAGGGGATAAGCCCATTGTGGACATCGCCTTTTCCTGCGGGTTTGAGAGCGCCAGCTATTTTAACCGGGTGTTCCGCAAGCAGACCGGCATGACACCGATGGAATACAGAAAACATATGGAATAAGCATACACCTCAGGGCATACATTGCCTTGAGGTGATTTATTTATGAAGAGAAAACTGATCTGTACGGCAGCGCTAGCCGTTGTGATTGTGACCGGCGTTCTTTTTGCCGGAGGTTTCTTCGGAGGAAGCGGAAGACCACTGACACTGCCGGAGAAAGCAGCCTCAGACGACAAGACGGAACATGAGACAGAGGCACAGACCATGACCGAGGCAGTGGATGCAGCCGCTGACGGCAACTGGGGCCTCAGTTTCCAGCAGGATGGCATGCCGCCGGTGGGAAACGCCACCGCGGAATATCTGCAGCAGTTTAACGCCTGGTATATCGGTCCGGAGGAAAAATCCATCTGGCTCACCTTTGATGCCGGCTATGAAAACGGCTATACATCCGGGATCCTGGATGTGCTGAAGGAAGAAAAAGTACCTGCGGCATTCTTTCTCGTGGGTAACTATATAACGGAAAATCCGGATCTGGTGAAACGGATGGTGAAAGAAGGACACATCGTAGGCAATCATACCATGCACCATCCGGACATGTCCGCCATTGCAGAACGGGCATCCTTCGAAAAAGAACTGTCTGCATTGGAAGAAACCTATCAGCAGGTGACCGGCGCCAAAATGGAGAAGTATTACCGGCCGCCGCAGGGCAAGTACAGTGAGACCAATCTGCAGATGGCCAGAGAAATGGGATATACTACTGTATTCTGGAGCCTGGCCTACGTGGACTGGCTGGAAGACAGTCAGCCTTCCCGGGAGGAAGCACTGAATATACTAAACAAACGGATCCATCCGGGGGCCATCGTGTTGCTGCACTCCACATCGAAAACCAACAGCCAGATCCTGCAGGAGCTGATCCAGGGATGGAAAAAGGAAGGTTATGTTTTCCGCAGCCTGGAAGATCTGAAATAGTCTGCAGCGGGAAATGGCCGTGCGAAAAATGCCGGAAATATCATTATGAAAAACCTGATGGACTTCTGTATCGGAACCATCGTTTCGGAGACCATGGCAGAGCGGACCAAATTCATATCCTATTGTATCTACAGCGCAGTGATCAGCCTTCTGATCTATCCGATCTCCAGTCACTGGATCTGGGGCGTCGTGCTGTATGGCGGCGGCTTTTCCTTCCTGGGTGTGCAGATCCTGGGTGTGGCCAGCGTTAGCGTTTATGTGGCGGTCGCCATGTTCATCGTATTTAAGGTCATCAACGCAACGGTGGGCCTGCGTGTATCCGCAGAAGAAGAACTGACTGGTCTGGACATGACGGAGCACGGCCTGGTCAGCACCTATGCAGACTTCTCACCGTTCATGATGACAAGTGCAGATTCCATGAGCGGCGGCCTGGGCGATTCAGTGCAGCAGATGGACAAGCAGCACCGGAAGCTGCAGCCATTCCAGTGGAAGTGCTGAAGAAGAATTCGACGTCTGTGGATGTACCAATCAAGCAGGTGACCATCATTACCAGCAGAAACCGCTTCGATGTACTGAAAACAGGAATGGCTCCGATTGGCGTCACCGGCATGACTGTGACGGAAGTCGTGGGATGTGGCGCTCAGAAGGGTGTCACCGAGCTGTACAGAGGTTTTCCTGTGGATATCACCATACATCCGAAGGTACAGGTGGACGTGGTTGTTTCCAGGATTCCGGTGGATACCGTGGTGGAAACTGCCAAGAAAGCCCTCTATACCGGCCACATCGGCGACGGCAAGATCTTTATCTATGACGTGGAAGAAGCGGTGAAGGTAAGAACCGGCGAGCACGGCTACGATGCATTGCAGGATGAGGACGTGAAGTAACAGAAAAGGGCTGCAGCCTTTGTTTCGTGCGCCCTGTTTTACAGTGGTAGAGACATCGATGGTGTTATGCGATCTGTGAAAGCCGAAGTTCTCCACATCATTGCTGATTTCTACCTGTATGGCGAACTTTTCGCGATTTTTTCTCCACTTTTGGGCCAGAGAGGCCGTTTGTGGCGAACGATATTTGAGTTTTCTTCGCAAAATCCGCAGTTCAAGTGCATTTTTGCACATTTTCGGATAATTTGGCCGTCTGCCGTTCGACACATAAGAGCCTGGCTTATGCAATGTGGAGAACTATTTTGAAAAAGTTCGACATAACTGCCGTGGACTGTTGAAATGTGTAGAACTGTCCGGGAAAGCGAAAGGGAGAGATGAGACAGAGTTTGAAGATGTTGTCATAGATGGTGAGGGACTTTTGCTCTGCTGCCAGCTCTTCTGCAACCAGATGTATATCATCGACGAGAAGTTGTCAATTATTTTTTACCGTTGATATACTGTATTTGCATAGAGCAATCTTTTGCAAATGAAGGAGTGTAATACATGCGAAATAAGATTTATTTTCTGACTTTCGATCCACAAGACAAAATCTCTTGCCTGGCGGTCTATAATACGAAACAGAATAAAAGGAAGCTTTTATACAAGTCAGAAGAAATCGGGATTGTCTCATCCCTTCGGGTGACAAAGGATGCCGTTTACTGGATCCACGAAAATGCGGGGAATGCATCCCTGATGCGATACGATATCGGTGGAGAAAAAGCATCTGACACCGAAGTTGCGCTGGAAAGGCAGAACATTGAAGAAATAAAATACGGTATTTGGAAGGATACGCCGTGCCGATTTTTGAAAACAGCCTGCAAGTATGGGACGAAAAGGACGCAAGCTGGAGAGAGGTTGCAGATGGTATTGCAGAGCCGGAAAATCTATGGCCGGAAGAAGAATGGTTGCCGAATTCGAATACTATAGTGAGGATGACTGCACCAGACAAAGAGTTTGATTGGATTGATGTGCCTTCAACCGGGGTAAGCAAATTTGTACAGGCGAATGAATCCTATGCAGTGTGGGTGGATGAAAAGAATCAGATACGCGTGTATGATTACGATTCAGGAGATTATTTCGCCCTGAGAAAAGCCGGAGAAGAAGGCTGGGAAATCCGCCTTTTCGGACAATATCTGGTATACAAGGGGGCAAAAATCGCTTTTCTGGTATGACCTGAAAAACAGCGAGATGTTTGAGATAAATACGCAAGTGGACCAGGTGAAGGCTGTCTATGCGGACGAAGATGGTATTTGGCGTATTCTTAACCCAACGAATTCACTGACAGCAATTCACCAATTCGCTTTTTCATTGGTCTAAAAGACTATCCATTATCCGACATCATTATATTCAGAATCCCGAGTTCTGTCATTACAGCATGCAGTGAATCGGAATCCAGTTGTCCAAAATCACGGATATCCGAAGCATCTCTGTAAAAATGTCCATTCTCACTGTTTATACAATATTCAGTTTGTTCGACACAAAACTGAATATTGCAGGAAACATCCGCTCCGGGATTTTCAATGTGGTTGTCTTCTATTTCCGTATCCTTAAACGAGCTGATATCCGTATTGTAAAGCTTATCGGTAATTGCCTCTTGCTCTGCCGCATCTGCACAAATGAAAACATTTGAAGATGTCACAACGGCGATCTCCTTGATATCTTCTTTGGCGAAAAAAGTGATTCCAGGCCATCTGCGTGTGTTACGCTGCAACCGGAAAAAAGAAGAAACATAACGAAAAACGGAAGAAGAAACTGAATTGCTTTCTTTTTCATTTGAATCTCCATTCTGCCGCCTTCGGGTAACGGCGCGTTTTCAACAGACAACATCACATTCAATAACCTGTTTTCACTATAGCATACGTAAAACAAAAGAAAAGTGTATTTCCAAAGAGTATTGAAAAAAAAGAGGAAAGTATGATATGTTATGAGAAAGGGAGGGTATCGATGATGCATGAAATGAGTAAAAAGAAAAAAATGATGATCGGTATTGCGGTACTTCTTCTTGTCGCTATAGTCTGCATGGCAGTGCAGCAGATTGGAATGCCTTCTGATTTCTTTATCTCTGCATTCACCGAGTTTTTCGAAAACTATCCCGAGGATGATGGTTATCTGATAAGAGGACCTTCAGGAAGAGTAGTAACCACTACTTTTTACCAGGATAATCTGGAGGCATATGAAAAAGGAGATTGGAAAGCCATCAAGAAATACTTCGATGAAAACGGTATCGTAGGCATTGAACATAATGGGCCACTATAAACGATCGGGTGGATATCTGAATCCAAAAAAGTGCAGACAGTAATCTGAGAAAGAGAAAACTATACAGCAGCCCGCTGAAACGGCAGGCTGCTTTTTTCATAGTCCAAAGGAGAACAAAGGGTTGGTCACCTGGGTGTGCATTCCGGGCATCTCTCCCTGCTCAAGCGGTTTCGTCCCTGAATATTCGCCTTCCTTTTTTCAGCAGGCTACTGCTGACGCAAGTCGAATTCCGGGTTGATGGCGTAGAAGTTTTTGCTGTTCAGATTGTCCTGCACGATGCGCAGACTTTCGCCAAATCGCTGGAAATGCACAATTTCGCGCTCCCGGAGGAAGCGGATCGGATCGATGACATCCGGATCGTCCACCATGCGGAGGATGTTGTCATAGGTGGTGCGGGCTTTTTGTTCTGCCGCCATGTCTTCCACCAGATCGGTGATGGCATCGCCCTTGGAGGCGAAACAGAGGGCATCAAACGGAAAACCTGCTGCCGCCTGTGCATATACCCCGCCGGTATGGTCTACGAAATAGGTCTCCATGCCGGCTTCCTTGATTTCTTCAATGGTCATATTTCTTGTCAGCTGGCGAACGATGGTGGCAACCATCTCCAGATGGGCCAGCTCTTCCGTACCGACAGGTGTGTCATCAACCGTCTGCAGGCGGTACAGCACCATTTTGGATACTCCTCAAAGCATATCAAGACCTGAATGGACTTGTGCTACCGCTTTGGCGCTTCCGGAAAACTGCAGTTTTCCTTAAAATTGTATTCACATCATAATTCAGAAGTTCATTACATTTGAACTTCTTTTTTTATTACAGAAAGAGATGGAGAACAGATATGAGATTTGACTACTTTTATCCGGAACAGGCAGAGCAGTTTGCTTTTTTTCGCATTCCAAAAGCGTTGTTTCGGGACAGACAGTTTAAAAACATCAGTACCGATGCAAAGGTTCTGTATGGCCTGATGCTGGATCGGGTTTCTCTTTCTGTGAAAAACCAGTGGATTGATAAGAAAGGAAGAGTATATATCATCTTTACGCTGGAAGAGATCATGGAGGAACTGGGCTGCGCCAACCAGAAGGCAACCAAGCTGGTGGTTGAGCTGGAAGAGAAAGCAGGACTGATCGAAAGAAAGCGTCAGGGACTGGGAAAACCAACGCTGATCTATGTGAAGAACTTTTCCCGAGAGCGTGCAGAGCCGGAAATCCAGCCGGATTCCCAGACTCATGATTTTCATGATTCACAGCGTCATGAAAATCATGAATCAAGAATCATGGATCCCATGAATCCAGACTCACGAAAATCATGGTCAAATAAGAATGAATCTATTAATACTGATTTTAGTAATACTGATCTCTTCCCTTCTTCCGAAGAGAAGCAGGAAGGGAACGGAGCGGAAGGGAGGACAGAGATTGAAAATCTTCTTCGGGAGCAGCTGATGACGTCCATCCAGCTGGTGCGGAGAAATATCAATCCGTCCATGGAGATCGAAGGCATACTGATGACACTGGTAGACGGAAGGACAAACCTTGCGAAGGATGTTTCCAGCGAGATTCGAAAGAAATACGGAAGTCAAATTCGAATCTTTGAAACAGAGATTCCCATCGGTATCAAGGCAGCGGAAGCCACCGTTGCAGGAAAAAGCATTTTCGCCTATGATAAAAAGAGCACCGTAGCACAGGCATATCAAAATCTGACAAAGGAGATTGAGGATGATGAAGCGAGAACCAAAATTCAACTTAGGGCTTCCCGGTGTCGATGATCTGTTTTCGACGCAGAAAACAAGAGAAGAACAATCCCTCAGCAAAATCCGGGAGATCCCCATTGATCAGATCGATGACTTTCCGGAGCATCCGTTTCATGTGAAGGATGATGAGGATATGATGCATCTGGTGGAGAGCGTGCTGGAGCACGGCGTTCTGGTTCCGGCAATCCTCCGGGAAAAAGAGGACGGGAGATTCGAGCTGATTGCGGGGCATCGGCGGAAGCGTGCCTGCCAGCTGGCCGGACTGGAAACCCTTCGGGCGGAAGTGGTGGAGCTGGACCGGGATGAGGCGACCATCTATATGGTGGACAGCAACCTGCAGCGGACTACGATTCTGCCGAGTGAAAAAGCGTTCTCCTATAAGATGCGGCTGGAGGCCATGAAGCGGCAGGGAAAACGTAGTGATTTAACTTCGACACCACTGGAGTACAAGTTGAAAAAGTCAAGGGATGAACTGGCGGAAAACGTTGGTGAAAGCCGCAAGCAGACCCTTTCTACTCCTGGTGCGAGTAGAAAGGGGGAATGCTCAGGGGAGGTCCC
>JAEDMR010000243.1 GCA_016302925.1 Bacillota bacterium | reverse complement strand
TGAATACACTTGAGAGTGAGCTTGGTGGACTTGGCATCGGAGAATGGACGAAACCTCACGGCGGATATTTCATTTCGTTCGAATCCCTGGAGGGCTGCGCCAAAGCAATTGTAGCCAAAGCAAAAGAAGCCGGTGTAGTTATGACCGGTGCAGGTGCTACCTACCCATATGGTAAGGATCCAAAAGATTCCAATATCCGTATTGCACCGACCTATCCGACTCTTGAGGAACTTGAAAAGGCTGCCCAGGTATTCGTACTCTGTGTAAAGCTTGCCAGTGTGGAAAAACTGCTTGGAGAATAATCAATGCAGAAATAGTTTTTTGAGTTCATAAGGAGGTTCCTATGACGGAGGAAAAGGCGAAGATGAGCACAGGTAAAAAAATTGTGATTGTTCTTATCTGTGTACTGCTCCTGCTTTCAGCGGCGGCTTATTTTGCAGGCGTGAATTATTTTACAAAGCATTTTTTGCCGGGATCCTGGGTGAATGGTTTTAACTGCTCTTATATGACTGCCGGGGAAGCGGAGGATCTGCTTACCCGCAGGGCAGAATCCTATGTACTGACGATTGAGACCAGGGGCAACGGGCAGGAGTGTATTACCGCACAGCAGGTGAATCTTACCTATCGTTCGGACGGAAGTGTACAGAGTACCATTGAACAGCAGGATCGTTTCAAATGGTTTCTTTCCTTTGGACAGCACAAAACTTATGAACTGATTTCTTCTTCATCCTATGACGCCGGATTGCTTTACAGTGCGGTTAATGAACTGAAATGTATGCAGAACACAACCGCGCCGGTAAATGCCTATATCAGGGATAATGGCACTTCGTTTGAAATTGTACCGGAAGTGGAGGGAAACCGGCCGGATGAAGATAAGGTGCAGGAGCTTGCTGCCTATGCGATTCTTTCCGGCAGGACCACCATTAATCTGGAGGAAGAGGACTGTTACAAAAAGCCTTCCGTTTATCGGGATGACACTTCTTTGATAAAACAGTGCGAGCAGGCGAATTTCCTTACAGATGTGATTGTTACATATGATTTTGCAGACCGCACGGAAACGGTGGATCGTTCCGTGATCAAAGACTGGCTGGTTATCCGTGATGGGGAATGTGTTCTTGACAGAGAAAGCGTTTCCGAGTATATCTATCAGCTTGCCTGCAGGTATGATACGGTTGGGAATACCAGAACCTTTCGAACATATACCGGTGCAGAAGTTGTCGTTTCCGGCGGAGATTATGGCTGGATCATGGATCAGTCTGCAGAGACAGATGCGTTGATGGAGGTTATAGAGCGAGGAGAGACTCAGGTACGGGAACCGATTTATTCCTGTGAAGGATGGAGCCGTTCTTCCAATGATATCGGTTACACGTATATCGAGATCGATCTGACGAACCAGCGAATGGTTTATTATAAAGACGGGTATCCCATTGTGGACACCTCTGTTGTGACGGGTAACCCTAATATTCCGGGGATGGAAACACCGGAGGGCTGTTACGCACTGAAAGACAAACAGTCCCCTGCGGTTCTGACCGGAGAGGATTACCAGACAAATGTCAGCTACTGGATGCCCTTCTGCGGAAATGTGGGAATCCATGATGCATCCTGGAGAACGCAGTTCGGAGGTAATCTATACCTTCTGGAAGGTTCTCACGGATGTGTCAACACACCCTACGATAAAGTCCAGGCAATTTACCAGAACGTGGAAGTCGGATGTCCTGTTGTGGTACATCATTAATGAAATGAGGAGATGAGAAGCATGAAAATTGTTGTTTTAGCAGGCGGAACCAGCACGGAACGTGACGTTTCTATTGTTTCAGGTACAGGAATCTGTACCGCTCTTCGTCAGAAGGAGCATCGGGCTATCCTGGTGGATATTTTCTGCGGCCTGGAAGCAGTAGACTGGGAAAATCCATTTCCGCAGACGTATGATGTGGAACAGGCAGCCGCTTACATGAAGAGCTTTAATGATAAAATCCGGGAAATGAAAAAAATCAGAAGAAACTTTTTCGGACCCAATGTTCTGGAGCTTTGTCAGCAGGCGGATATTGTCTTTCTTGGGCTTCACGGGGCGAATGGAGAGGACGGCAAGGTGCAGGCAGCTTTTGATCTGATGGGAATTAAATATACCGGAACAGGGTATCTCAGCAGTGCCATGGCCATGGACAAGGGAATTACCAAGCAGATGTTTCGGATGTACCATGTTCCGACTCCGTCAGGAACTTCCATGGAAAAAAAGAACCGTACAGACAATCTGTCGGATCTTGGCCTGGAATTTCCAGTGGTGGTTAAAACATGCTGCGGCGGATCCAGCATCGGCGTTTCTATTGTCAACAACCAGAAGGAGTATGAGCAGGCGCTTGAGGAGGCTTTTCGATGGGAAGATGAGGTTGTCGTTGAGCAGTACATTCAGGGAAGAGAA
>JAEDMR010000049.1 GCA_016302925.1 Bacillota bacterium | reverse complement strand
GTCACGATCTCTCTGTAAATATCACAGGCTTCGTCGAAAGACAGGTCTCCCAGCGGCTGCAGCAGTCTGCCCGTGGAAGAGACGTCAGCCCCCACGAAGATCTGCCGCCCTTCACCGGCATCCGCCGCAGCCATCCGGGCATTCTTCACTGCAGCACAGATGATCTCCTCCACCGTATAACCGGTTCCCTCCAGCTTCAGCCGGTTGGCACCGAACATGTTGGCCAGAAGGATATCGCATCCCGCAGCCACATACTGCCGCTGCACATCCTGAATATCCTCCGGACGCGTAATATTCCATATATCTGTATTTTCTCCCGGGATCATGCCCTTCTGCTGCAGCATGCTTCCCATGCCGCCGTCAAAAAACAGGATTCGTGTTCCCAGTACCTCTGTCATTTTTTCTGCCATTTTTTATTTGTTCCTCCTGTAGAGACAGTCTTTCTTACCGCAGGCCTCGCAGCCGTGAATGTGGCAGCGCTGCCTCTTTCCGCTGACTTTTCCCCCGTTTTCTCCGCTGCCGTCACTCTGGCTGCCGGCCGTTTCTTCCTCCCATGGGGCAGCCCCCATCACCGCGGTCACCGACTTGGACGGCGCCAGCATGCCGCCTTCTGTGAGACTGACGCCCAGCTGCCGCGGTGTATCCAGCAGACGGATCATATCCTTCTGATGTGCAATGTCGAAATCGCCGTAGCCCGGTGAGAACCGGGGCCGCAGGGTCTTTCCCTGCCGGTTCATCTCCGCCTCGATCTCCATCTGCCATCCGTCACAAAAGTCCTCGATGAGGGCCGTGGCCGCTGCTTCCATGATCAGTCCCTGACTGATATCCCGGCTGGACGCCCGGCGAATCAGCTGATCCGCTTCCGCACCCAGGGTCGCCGCGAAAAGCACTGCCTCACTGCAGTCTCTCAGATTGACCTGCAGAGACCGGCTCTTCACCGAAAACATTTCCCCGAACGAAAGCAGTTCCCCGGACTCGCCCTGAAAATCCAGCGGACAGATTTTGTGCAGAAATCGTGGTCTCGTCCGGCGGCGAAGTTCAGCCAGCGCAGCTTCGATACCATCCAGAATCCGCGGGTCCACAGTTTCCGGATCAGAAGTCCCCATTCCCAGATACCGCAGTACCTCCCGGCGAAGATATTTTTCCCGCTCCGTCTGTGCATCCGGACCCATCACTGCTCATCTCCGATGATGCAGGACAGGTTGCTGCGGATGCTTTCGGCCACATCCGGCTTGTTCATAGTATAAATATGAATGGCTTTCACGCCGTTGGCCACCAGATCGATGATCTGTTCGGTTGCGTATGCGATGCCCGCCTGCTTCATGGCAGCCGGATTGTCGCCGAATTTGTCTACGATGGCCTTAAACCGGGTCGGTACATAGGTGCCTGACAGCTCCGTTACATGAGCAATCTGCTTCCCGTTGGTAATCGGCATGATGCCGGCGATGACCGGAACGGTGATGCCTCTTTCGCGAATGCGGTATAAGAAGTTGTATAAAACGTTGTTGTCGAAAAACATCTGGGTGGTCAGGAAGTCCACGCCGCTGTCCACCTTGATCTTCAGGTTGGCAATGTCGTCCTCCTTATGGGCACACTCGATATGGCCCTCCGGATAGCAGGCCGCACCGATGCAGAAATCGCCCTGCCGCTTGATTTCCTGCACCAGATCGCTGGCGTAGCGGTAATATTCGCCGACCGGATAGCCCCCGGCACTGGCTCCCTGCGGGATGTCGCCCCGGAGTGCCAGGATATTTTCGATGCCTGCTGCCTTGATTTCGGCAATGGCTTCCGATACCTGCTCCCTGGTAGAGGACACGCAGCTCAGATGGGCCAGGGCCGTTACCCCCAGTTCATTCTGCACATGGGAGGCGATCTTCACCGTATTATGGCCGGTGCCGCCCCCTGCGCCGTAGGTGACGCTCATGAAATCGGGACGGGACTGGCAGAGCCGGTCCACTGCCGTCACGATGGGTTCAAAGGGCATTCCCTTTTTCGGCGGGAATACCTCAAAGGATAAGGTTACTTTGTCTCTCGCTAAAATGTCTTTGATCTTCACAGTCTTTCTTCTCCTTATTACATATATGTCATTTTTCTGATATATCGTTGATATTACAGATTTCCGGTCTGCTTCCGCATACCTTCCATGATTATGTCGATTTCCTGTATCGGCGCTTCATTGAGGGTGATACTCAGCTTTTCGCAGATTTCATCCAGCGCATACAGAATATACGGGTTTCGTGCCAGCACTTTTTCCGGTCTGCCGTCAGCCTCGATATAATTCACCAGGAAATTGGCCGCTGCCATGCCTTCCTCTTCCTCCGGTGACAGCAGCTTCACATGGAGGATCATGCCGCTTTCCCGGTCCACCGCCAGCAGAACCATGGGATTGACCGGCCGGTCGAACTTTTCATCCTTCAGCATGCCATGCAGGTATGCCGTATCCAGCAGAAGAGTCGCACCGTTTTCCGGTTGTTTCTCCAGCCGTTTCATCAGCACCTCGTCCGTCACCTCGATGGTCTCGTACGCTTCTTCGATATACGGCAGCCGGGCCGGCGCTGTCATCCAGTTCATCTGCTGCAGATCGAAATATCGGAAACAGAATTCTCCTTCTTCGAAATTCACCTTTACCCGCTCTTCCCGCAGGGCTTTTATCCCTTCAATGAGCTGGACAAAGGTTTCCACCAGCAAGCGGACTTCCTCTTCATCCGGCGTCCATGGTGCGAACCGCGGCTGGAAAGACAGGAAAAACGGCCAGTTGTTCTTCCCCCGGTACTTTCTGCCCAGCTGTTTGATCATGGCTTTCTGATCCTCCGGCACATCGATCCGATCGCCCCAGTAACAGATCAGTGCCTGCTGGTTCATCATAATATAATCCACAGGCTGGACGCTGTCCTGCGCTGCGGCTGACTTCTGAAAGCTGGCAAGTCCCTGGGTTCCGTCATACAGGCCGATGCCGAAGCAGTCCCCGTTTCTGCCCATGATACTGCAGAATACCGGCTCCTCCCGGCCGTTTTCCTGAATACCGATCAGGTCCATGTCCCACAGATCTTCCCACGGCTTCAGTTCCTTCAGCTCGTCGGTCAGATCATACAGCATTTTCCAGAGATCTGCGGTTGCTTCTTTTCTCATTTTTTCTGTCTGCCCTTTCCTTTTTCTTGAAATTATGATTTCAATGGTATATACTAAAATAATGTGCGGTTTCACTGCGGTGATCCGTACGCAATACCTATCATATTACTATACCATAGAAAAAGGAAAAAAGCTATGCAGTTTATCAAACAATTTCTCTTAATTCTTCTGATGTCCGTGCTGGGCGGTTTTTTCAACTGGCTGATCCCGCTGCCCATTCCCTCCACGGTCTGGGGCATGCTCCTGATGTTTGCGGCCCTTGCCTGCGGTCTGATCAAGCTGGAGCAGGTGGAACATACGGCAGATTTTTTTCTGTCTGTCATGCCCATGCTGTTTATCCCCTATGCCGTTGGCCTCATGGACAGCTACCATCTCCTGGCAGAGCACGCTCTGCCGATTCTGATCCTCACCCTGGTCAGCTTCTTCCTCTGCTTCGCCGTAACCGGCAAGACCGCAGATTTTTTCATCGCACGGAGCGATGCCGCTGGCCGAAAGGAGGAACGTCATGAATAACTTCGTAACATTTTTATCAGAGAACGCTTATTTCGGTGTTTTCCTGACGGTTGGCTTCTATTTGCTGTTTCGCCGCCTGTCCGAAAAAGTCCGCTTTCCCCTGTTCAATCCCATCCTTCTGACGGTTGCAGCCATCATTGGATTTCTTGTACTTTTTCACATTCCATATGAAGCCTATGTGCCGTCCGGCGATATGATCACATGGTTCCTGACACCGGCCACCGTATGCTTCGCTATCCCGCTGTACCGTCAGCTTCATGTGCTGCGCAGACATATGGCAGCGATCCTGATCAGCATCTTTACCGGCAGCCTGGCTTCCGTGGCCAGCATCTTCATAATGGGAAAACTCTTCGGTCTTCCGGCACACATTCATGCCAGTCTTTCACCGAAATCTGTCACCACACCTATCGCCACTGCCATTGCAGAAGAGATGGGCGGTGTGGTTGGCTGTACCGTAATTGCGGTGATTCTCACCGGTATCCTCGGTTCCATCTTCGCAGTATCCCTGAAAAAGCTGCTTCGGCTAAAGTCCGATATCGCCTGGGGCCTGGCCACAGGAACCTCCAGTCACGCTATCGGCACCTCTGCGGTTATGGAAGAAAGTGAAGTGACAGGCGCCATGGGCAGTCTTTCCATCGCCATCGCCGGTGTAATGACCGTCATCATCGTTCCCCTGCTGAACGGCATGTATTAAAGAATAACTTATTATAGAATAACCTTCCTCTTCTGCATCAAAAAAACCCCGGCATGCTGTCTTCCACACGCCAGGGGTTTTCTTTTCAGTTCATTCTGTGTCAGCCTGTACGATACAGCCTGCGCAGTCAGAAGTCATCTTATTTAGATGCAGCCATCTGAGCAGCTACTTCTTCTGCAAAGTTTTCTTCCTTCTTTTCGATGCCTTCGCCGACTTCGAAACGAACTACCTTTGCAACGGACAGAGCCTTGTCTACGGATTCCAGATACTTGGCAACGGTCTGCTTACCGTCTTCTGCTCTGACGTAAACCTGATCCATCAGGCAGATTTCCTTCAGCTGCTTGGAAACACGACCTTCTACCAGACCGGTAAAGATCTTGTTTTCGGAGATTGCAGCCTTGTCAGCAACAGCCAGTTCTGCCAGCTTTGCCTTTGCTTCCTGAGACAGGAAGTTCGGTAAATAGTTGAAGTTGAAGGACTTGTCGTTCTTCTTTTCTTCGTAGATTGCTACGTCTTCTGCACTCCAGCCATCTGCCAGTGCCTTTTCGATCAGAGAATTTAAGATCGGCTTCGGCAGGCTGAACGGATCGTTTAATGCACTTTCCAGCGTGATGGAACGGATCTTGGTCAGTTCATCTGCGGAAATGTCGTTTCTGCTGACGTACTGCGGATTCATTGCAGCAACCTGCATTGCGATGTTCGTCAGTGCAGCCTTGGCAGCATCGGTTGCTTCGCCGCTGCCTGCTACCAGAACACCGATTCTTCCGCCGCCGTGAACGTAGGAAGCGATCACATCGCCGGAAACCTTTTCGATTCTCCGGATGGACATGTTCTCTCCGATCTTGGCAATCTTCGCAGTTAATGCTTCCTGAACGGTAGCACCGTCAAAAGCCATCGCCTTGAACGCTTCGATATCGTTGGATTCCGCAGTTAATGCCAGCTTAGCCAGACCATCTACGAAGGCAACGAACTCTTCATTCTTGGAAACGAAGTCCGTTTCAGAGTTTACTTCCACTAAAGCAGCAGTCTTGCCGTCCTCAGCGGTTGCAATCTTAACCAGACCTTCTGCAGCGATTCTTCCGGCCTTCTTTGCAGCCTTCGCCAGTCCTTTTTCTCTTAGGAAATCAACCGCAGCTTCGATGTTGCCGTCAGTCTCTACGAGAGCCTTCTTGCAGTCCATCATGCCGGCGCCGGTCATTTCTCTTAATTCTTTTACTAATGCAGCAGTTACAGCCATTTTCGTCCTCCTATTATTCTTCCGTTGCTTCAGCTTCTGCAGCAGCAGTTTCCTCTGCAGCTTCTGCAGTGCCTTCGTCAAAGCTTTCGCCCTGGTTTGCTTCGATGACTGCATCTGCCATTCTGCCTGCGATCAGCTTAACAGCTCTGATAGCATCATCGTTTGCAGGAATTACATAGTCAACATCGTCCGGATCGCAGTTGGTGTCTACGATACCTACGATAGGAATGCCCAGAATTCTTGCTTCCTTCACAGCGATTCTTTCCTTCTTCGGGTCTACGATGAACAGTGCGCCAGGCATGCCCTTCATGTCCTTGATACCGCCCAGGTACTTTTCCAGCTTTTCCATTTCGCCTCTCAGCTTGGTCACTTCCTTCTTGGACAGCTTGTCAAATGTACCGTCTTCTTCCATGGTCTTGATGTCGTTCAGTCTCTTGATTCTGGTCGCGATGGTCTTGTGGTTGGTCAGCATGCCGCCCAGCCATCTTTCGCTTACGTAGAACTGTCCGCATCTGTTTGCTTCGTCCTTGATTGCCTGCTGCGCCTGCTTCTTGGTACCAACAAACAGGATTGGCTTGCCGGATGCGCCGACTTCCTTCATGAAGTCATACGCTTCATCGATCTTCTTTACCGTCTTCTGTAAGTCGATGATGTAGATGCCGTTTCTTTCTGTGAAGATGTACGGAGCCATCTTAGGGTTCCATCTTCTGGTCTGGTGTCCGAAATGAACACCTGCTTCGAGTAACTGTTTCATTGAAATTACTGCCATTTTAAAATCCTCCTGGTTTAAAACTTCCATCCGGTCATACTACTACCGCTTGCCGCCCAGCTCCTTGTTTTCAAAGCAAAGCGTACATGCACCCTTATGTCAGGGAATCGCGGCAACCTCTTGTGCGCGGATGTGTGAAATAGATTGATTGTATGCGCTTAGAACGCACCACCATTTAATATACTATAAAAAGGCCGTCAATGCAAGCGCTTTTCTTGGATTTCAGCTGTTTTTTCACGGTTTTTACACGATTTATATGAGATGCTTCAGTCTGGCCGCATACTGCTGCCGCACCCGCACATAATTATCCCGTCCCAGCCGGTAGGAATCCCCGTTCTGAAAATAGATGGTCTGATCTTCCATTCGCTCCACCCGCTCCAGATTCACCGCCAGCACCCGCAGGCACACATAGAACCGGCTGTCCAGAAAGGGCAGAAGGTTTTCCATCCGCTCATAGTATTCCCACTGCCCGTCTGTGGATACAATCCGCACCTTCCTGCCAACCTTCATGATGTATATGATATTGTCCACCGCAAGCCGCAAGACCTGCCCCCGCTTGACCACCGCTATGTATTTCTCCATTCCCGTCCTCCGGTGCAAAGATTTTGCTAAGAACAGTTTACCACAAAAATGACTAATTTTTTCCACTTTTTCTCGCCTTCTTTCCCGATGATTCGACAAAATCCGACCTGCTTCCAATCTTTTCTTCCCAAAGTCCGTTTTTTTGGCTGGCTTTTTTCGTCGGTACGTGTTAAAATCTCTTTAACTTTGCGAATCAGATATCCTGGAGGTATAGATATGTTTGAGAAGATATATAAAGGTATGCTGGGTGCTGCCCTCCTGTGCTTCGCCATTTACCTGGTGACCAGAATAAAAGCGCTGGCAGGCATCGGCGCCATACTGCTTCTCACCGATGCGGTGATCCGTTGTGTCTATGATTACAGCCATCACCAGCTGCCCTGGCAGAAAAAATAATCCCGGGCCCTCGGATTTTGCGCCGAAATTTTGGACTGACTAAAATTAAATTTTTGGCACTTTGTCCGCCGCAGGCCATATTATATAATAATAGTGCAACGTTCCGACTTTCTGACTCCAATGACCTTTGCACGCCAAAGGTGTGAAATTATCATATATATTCTAATTTAGGAGGCAATTGTATGGAAAAGAAAAAAAAGAAGTTTGAACCCAACGGGTTCGTCATTATCTTCTGCATTATGATCATCTGCGCGCTCCTGACCTGGATCATTCCAGCCGGTTCCTACGACCGTGTTCTGGATGATGCTACAGGAAGAGAGCTGGTTGTCGATGGTACATATGCACCTGCAGAAGGCGACCCGGTTGGTCCGTGGGAATTCTTCACCTGCCTGTTTGACGGTTTCGTGGATGCGGCTGACATCATGTTCTTCATCATCTTCGCATCATCCTATGTATACGTTCTGACCAAGAGCGGTGCGCTGAATGCCATGACAGGCGCCATGCTGCGGGTAGTCGGGAATAAGGACTGGATGATCATTCCGCTGTTCATGACGTTCTTCGCAGTAGGCGGTACGACTTTCGGCATGTATGAAGAAACTTATGCATTGCTGCCGGCCTTCATTGTCATCGCCATCACGCTGGGCTATGACCGTATTGTCGGCGGTGCCATCGTATTCGTCGGCGTAGCTACAGGTTTCGCAGCAGCCATTCTCAATCCGTTCACCATCGGTGTGGCAGCAGCGGTTGCAGATGTTCCTCTGGTAGAAACGAAGATCACCGTTTTCCGCTGCGTGGCTTTCATTGCATTCCTCTGCCTGACCGTAGGTTACACCATGCACTACGCCAGCAAGATCAAGAAAGATCCGACCAAGTCCATCATGTACGGACATCAGGAAGACCTGACCGGCATGATGACCCGGGAAGAATGTATGAACATTCCGTTCACCGGTGCACACAAACTGTCCATGCTGGGCTTCGTGGCTCTGATCGTGATCCTGGTTATCGGCATCATCAAGCAAGGCTGGTACTTCACAGAAATCGCTGCACTGTTCTTCATCTTCATGCTGATCACTGCAGTCATCAATAAGATGAGCCTCAATGAAATCGCAGAAACCTTCGTGGAATCCACCAAGGCTACCATGTACGGCGTACTGCTGGTTGGTTTCTCCAGAGGTATCTCCATGGTTCTGACCACCGGCGGCATCATCGATACCGTTGTATACGCACTGGCAAAGGTTGTAGGAAATCTGCCGCCTGCACTGACGGGTATCGGTATGCTGGTCGTACAGAACCTGATCAACTTCTTCATTCCTTCCGGTTCCGGACAGGCTATCGTTATGATGCCTATCATGGCACCTCTGGCTGACGTCGTTGGTCTCTCCCGTGAGATGTCTGTCATGGCGTATCAGTTCGGCGACGGCTTCTCCAACATGTTCTGGCCGACTGCGGTTGCAACAGAATGCGGTATCATGGGACTGTCCCTGAGCCACTGGTATAAATTTATCACCAAGCTGTTTGTGATGATGTTCCTGCTGCAGTGCGTATTCATGATCGTCGGTGTTATAATCGGACTGTAAAACATTTAAAATGTGGTAAAAAAAGAGGTGCTTCTTTCCGGAAGCACCTCTTTTTTTCTGTTTGTTTCTGTTTGTTCAATGTTATTGTTCCATATGCCGCTTCGTATCCATCACAATCAGCATCATGACCAGAACAATCCCTGCGCCGAACAGAATTACCGGCGTCAGGGGCACTGCAGGGGCCGTCAGGGACAGCCAGGCGCAGATGCCTGCAATGATAGCCAGGGTCAGCAGGTGGTTTCCGAACTTTCTGCAGTACATCGGAAGTGCTGCCTCCGGTATCTTCTTCAGGAAGCCCGCCGGGATCCAGGCTGCTCTGCCCCGCTGAATCTGTGAACCCAGGATGAAAAGCTGGATTACCATGAGTATCATCAGATAGCCGAATAATTTCATGTTCTCACTCCTCTCCATCCTTTCTGCTCCGGTCTTCCTTCACAGACAGGTACATGCAGATCACCACATAGGTAACTGCCAGCGGTACGGTCAGTGCAAAGAGAAATGCATACCAGCTGTCGTTATATTTCATGATGAACATCTCTGAAACCATGGCAACGGAGGCGGAAACGATCAGCGCCGTCTTGTTGAAGCCCTTTCGCAGGGCGTAAATCAGCACGCACACCGAAACAATGATGGGTGCAAGCAGGATCAGTAACATTCTGTACCCCTTTCTACCTGTTCTTGAAAATCAGATGATACAGGAAGTGGCACCCCACTTCACGAAAACGCTTGGAACGGTGCCACTTCAGATTTTATTTTCTGATTCAGTACATCTGCAGTATCACATCATTCTACTGTAAGCCGATTACCTGTGCTGCAATGACGAAGATTGCACCCAGAAGATACTGCAGTCCGATGATTGGCAGGAACCACTTCGCCCACTTGGACCAAGGAACCTTCGCCAGTGCCAGACCGGCCATGAAGTATCCGGAGGTCGGTGTGAATACGTTGGAGATACCATCACCCAGCTGATATGCGATACAAGCGGTCTGTCTGGATACACCTACCAGATCAGCCAGCGGTGCCATGATCGGCATGGATACGGCTGCCTGTCCGGAACCGGATGGAACCAGATAGTTCAGCAGACACTGGAAGATGTACATGCCCACTGCAGAGATCATGGAAGGCAGTCCTTCCAGCAGGCTTGCTGCACCGTGCAGAATGGTGTGCAGAATGTTTCCGTCGGTCATAACTACCAGAATACCTCTTGCAAAACCTACAACCAGAGCGCCGGATGCGATCTCAGCCATACCTCTTCCAAGGGTCAATGCATAGTTATTGAAGCCCAGCCCGCCGATGGCAGCAACGATCATGGACATATCCAGGAACAGGGCAGCGATTTCATCCATGTACCAGCCCTTTTTGATTACGCCCCAGATCAGCATTACAATGGCAATCAGGAATACCACCAGGATGGCCTTTTCCCTGCCGCCGAACGGAGGAAGGGAATCCAGATCTGCCACATCATCACGGGTCTTGTCGAAGTCATACATCGGAGACAGCTGCGGATTCTTTTTTACCTTTAATGCATAGCGCATTACCATGGCAATGGTCAGCACCACGAAGCAGATATACATTACAACACGGAAGCCGATGCCGGACAGCAGAGGAAGTTCTGCGATGCCCTGTGCCACCTGAATGGTGAACGGGTTCATGAATGCACCTGCGAAACCGGAACCTGCACCAGCCAGTACAACGGCTACGCCGGTCAGGCTGTCAAATCCGGATGCTACCATCAGAGATACGAAAATCGAAATGAACGGGATGGATTTGTCCTTCAGACCCTTAATCAGTCTTCCCAGACCGGCTTCAATGGCTCTGGTTTCCTGCAGAACCGTCATGGCACCGCCTACGATGAAGATGAAGAAGATAATCTGTGCGGACTCCTGCATACCTCTTGGTACTGCAGTCAGGAACTGCATCAGGCTCACCAGTGTCTTATCGACCGCATGATAGGTGGTCGGGTCGATAACATTTCTGGTTGCACCGGTTTCTTCAATCGTGATTTCATGATAGTCGTACACGTTGGAAGGAACCACATAGCTCAGCAGTGAAAAAATGAGAATCAGTGTGAGCAGCAGAATGTACACGTGTGGTACTGCGAATTTTTTCTTTTGCTTTTCCAGAATTTTTCCTCTCTTTCCAGAAAAATAAAAAGGCAGCCGCCTCAGTCAAAACGGCTGCGGTATAATTGTATGAGTAATTATACAACTATTTTCGTGGTTTGTAAACAAATTCTGAGAATTCATTTATAAAAATTCACAAATAATGCATTATTGCATACTTTATCTATCTGCAAAATATGAAATAAATCTGCCCAGACGGTCGTTGACCTTCTTGCCCTTTTCGATGGCCTTCTGTCCGCCGATCAGTACGTATTCGATTCCTTCCGGTGCTTCCAGATGAGACCAGTCTGCCTTGTCGATGATGGTTTCCGGGTCAAAAATCGTAATGTCGGCATCTGTGCCTTCCGCCAGACGTCCTTTGACGTCCAGCCCTAAACGTTTTGCCGGTTCCAGAGTCATCTTCCGGAGGGCGTCCAACAGCGGCAGAAGCTTTTCTTCCCGGACATATTTACCCAGCACCC
>JAEDMR010000242.1 GCA_016302925.1 Bacillota bacterium | reverse complement strand
ATGAGGATCTGCCGGTGAAACCACAGGGCGATCTGATACTGTTTGGCGGATTCGGTGACGGCTTCGGAGAAGAACGGATGCAAATCTATTCCACGGTGGAGTTTTCAGAAATATCAACGACTCCTTGACTTCACTGCAAGTGTGGCATATCAGTCTTCGGTGGACTTCACAGGAACATTTCTTCTGGAGCCGATTCTGTGTATGGCATGCTATGCTGCAGTCTGGGCCATCTGCGGAGTGGTGTATCTTTGCGGCAGGAGAAAGAATTCAGCTGTTTCATAGGGAAAGACAAAGAATAAAAGTAAAGAATCACATAGGGCTGCCGCAGGACATATGCACAGCCCTATTTCAATTGACAGAGACAACCAAATCTGCTGTGCGGATGGGTTAACGCTCCGAAACCAAGCCCTTTGGAAGAAAAAAGTCCACGTAAAATTTATTGAAATGTATTTTACGTGGAAGCGATGCTAGTCGTAGAGATTATACCAGCCCGTAATAGCCCATCAGCAGCAGGGCGCTGACCGGGATGGTGACGATGGAAATCAGGGTGGTGAATGCGATCATTTCCGCCGCCAGGACGGCATTGCGGTTTTCCATGCTGGCCACCGCCACCACAGCCACCGCCGTCGGGAAGACGGAACCGAAGATCAGGGCGAGCTTCATGCTGAGCGGAAGCGGCAGCCAGTTCACCGCCAGGAAGGTGAGAACCGGCCAGAGAATCATCTTCAGGACAGAAGTAAGCACCAGGTTCCGGTTATGCATGACGGTGGAGATTTTGCTGGAACCCAGCTGGATGCCGACCACCAGCATGGAGAGAGGAACCGTGATACTGCCGATGGAATCCACCGTTTCGAAAATCATGTCCGGAAGGTGCAGACCGAGAAACAGCATGATGATCCCCAGTACGGCGGACATGGAACACGGGTTAGCCAGTTGTTTCAGCGTTAGTTTCAGATCCATCTTTCCTTTATGACCGTAATCCACCTGCATGATACAGCCGGAATACAGATAGATGGTCAGCATCATCTGAAACAGGACCATATAGAAAAACACATCTTCTCCGAAAAGGGCAAGGGTGATGGGAAATCCCATGAAGCCGTTGTTGATCGTCGTGACGCCTGCCATGTAGACACCGGCATCGGGATGATCTTTCATTTTCAGAATTTTGATACAAAGCACCCAGGACAGAAATGCCGAAGCCGCAAACCAGAGAACGGAGAACAGAATCATCAGCAGTGTGGTTTTCACCGTATCTTCGGTAAGCTCAGTAGAAGTGATGGATGCCAGCACCATGCAGGGCGTGGTAATCATCATCAGCAGATCCACCAGATAGCGGTTGGACTGATTGGGCAGAATGCCTTTCTTATTTGCTATGAAGCCGACGAAAGTGATTATAAATATGGATATGATTTTTTTCAGAACGATTATCATGAATGAACTCCCTTATTTTAATTGCTGCAAAGCTATCTGCCATTATACCACAAAATCCGCCGGATGAAAAACGTGTTTTTCCGGATGTCCTTTTTGTTGTTTTTTCCCCGGAGTTATGGTATGATTTAAGTTGTATCAGTCTGTCTTTTCAGGCAAGGATACAGGATAAGGAATGTGTAAAAAAATCGGAGGAGTTCGACGATGAGAATCATATTAGATGGTATGGGCGGAGATAACGCGCCTGCAGCAGTGGTGGAAGGTGCAGTTCTGGCGTCTAAGGAAATTGAGCACGAAATACAGATTATCGGTCAGCAGGAGCTGATTCAGGCGGAGCTGGCAAAATACAGATATGATGAAAAGAAAATCACGGTCATTGATGCGAGAGAAGTCATCAGCAATGAAGAAGCGCCGGTCCGTGCGGTGCGGTCCAAGAAGGACTCTTCCATTGTCCGCGGCATCAATATGGTGAAAAAGGGGGAAGGCGATATCTTCATTTCCGCCGGAAGCACAGGTGCACTGATGGCAGGAGGACTTTTTATACTGGGAAGAATCCAGGGGATTGACCGGCCGGCACTGGCAAGTGTTTATCCGATTGTGGGAAGTATTCCTTCCCTGCTGGTGGATGCAGGCGCCAATGCAGAGTGCAAGCCAAATAACCTGCTGGAATTCGGAATCATGGGAAACATCTACATGGAAAAGGTTCTCGGCAGAGAGAATCCGCGGGTCGGACTGGTGAATCTGGGTGCCGAGGCTGCGAAAGGTTCCACACTGACAAAGGCTGCCTATGATCTTCTGGAACACAGTGATATGAACTTCATCGGAAATGTGGAAGCCAGAGATGTTCCGAAGGGCGCCTGCGATGTGATCGTGGCAGACGGTTTTACGGGGAATGTCATCCTGAAACTGACAGAGGGTCTGGCGTGGAATATTCTGAAGCTGATTAAGAGCAAATTCACTGATGGGGCCAAGGCAAAGCTGGGTGCGGCATTGCTGCTTGACAAGATGAAAGAACTG
>JAEDMR010000241.1 GCA_016302925.1 Bacillota bacterium | reverse complement strand
CATCCTCCCACAGGAGTTTGATCAGGTCTTCCTGAGAAATATGTCGATTGCGGCAGTAGATCAGGCGCGCAAGAAGCAGCCACATTTTTCGGGAGCGGCTGTCTTCCTCGCGGACCTTATTCCCCTCCCATGTCAGAGAGAAACTGCCCAGCATCCGAATGATCAGCTTTTTTTCCTGGCTCATCCTTTTCAACCTCCGAATCGTTCATTTTGTATTACCTGTTCAACTGTAAACAGATTAACATAAACGAAATTATTTTGCAATGTTGAAATTACACTTATTTTATACTATAATAAAAAAAGTTACAGTTTTATGGCTGAAATGAAAAAGATGAAGGGAGAAAAAATGAAACGTACCATGAAACGGCACGGAAAAATATGGATTGCAGCAGCAGCTATGCTGGTTCTGCTGGTTGTATGCGCAGTGAAATATGGACCGTTTGCATCTTTTTTAACAGAAAACAGTATCCGAAAGACGGGGATCTTTTTTGAAGAAAACAAAATGGTTCCGTTGGCAGGAGCACCGGATACCAGCACAGAGGCAAAGGCGCTTTCCTCCTCACCGGCAGCACTGACAGCAGCCGGGACGGTGGAAGCGAGCGGGATAAAGACTGCGGAAGCAGGAGGTGCCGTGATCGACTACTCCAATGTGGATGACGGCTATGTGATGGTGAAATACAAGGAGAGCACGGAAACGAAACTGAAGGTGCAGGTCAAGGGTCCGGAAACGGTGTATACATACAATCTGAAACCGGAGAAATGGGAAACCTTTCCGCTGAGTGATGGGAACGGAACCTATCAGATTCTGGTACTGAAAAATATTGCTGACTCCAGATACTCGATCAAGGCCACAGTGTCGTGTGACGTGAAGCTGAAGGATGCCTTCGGACCGTATATCCGGTCCAATCAGTATGTGAATTTCGCCGAAGCACCGAAAACAGTGGCGAAAGCCGCCAGCCTGACGAAAAAGAAAAAAGATCCTCTGGGTAAGGTGGAAGCAGTATATGATTATGTGGTCAATCATATTTCATATGATAAAAAGAAGGCAGAGACAGTGAAAAGCGGATATCTGCCGGATCTGGACAGCGTACTGAAAAAAAAGAAGGGAATCTGTTTCGACTATGCCTCTCTTATGACCGGCATGCTCCGCAGCCAGGGCGTACCGTGCAAGCTTGTCATCGGCTATGCCGGCACAACGTATCATGCCTGGATCAGCGTATGGGTGGAAGGAAAAGGCTGGATTGACGATGTGATCTATTTCGACGGGACCAAGTGGAAGCGAATGGATCCGACGTTTGCCTCTACCTGCAACAGGAGTAAATCAGTAATGAAATATATTGGAAACGGAAAGAACTACACGGCGAAGTATTTTTACTGAAATTTATAGATTCAGTATAGAAAAGGAATGCAATGAAAGAACAATTCACAAACGAAGAAATACGGGATTTCTGCCTGCGCATGTCCATGTTTCTCCATGGAGGAATCGGTTTCGGAGAGGGACTTGCACTGCTGGCAGAGGAGGAAAAGGAAACCGGTCCGGGAAATATTTTTCGTGATATGATGAAAGAAGCGGACTGCGGAAAGCCGCTTTCTGTCTGTGTCAGAGAGAGCGGCTGTTTTCCGGTTTATGTGTCCGGCATGCTGGAAGCCGGGGAAAAAACCGGACGGCTGGAAGAAGCACTGGAAGCAGTCGCCGGCTACTTTGACAACCGCCTTTCCATGGAGCGGAGACTGCGGACTGCACTGCTGCACCCTGCGGTGCTTCTGCTGATCATGATGGCAGTGGTGATACTTCTTCTTACGAAGGTACTTCCGGTATTCGATCAGGTATACCGGCAGCTGGGCAGTCCGCTGGGCGGGGCTGCGGGCGTACTTCTGTTCCTGGGACAGATCCTGGAGAAGTGTCTGCCTGTGTTCTGTGCTGCAGCGGGTCTGGCCGCGATTCTTCTGTTTTTCTTTACATCCGGTGCCAAATTTCGTACGGCAGTGGAAAAGACATGGAAGAACCGATTCGGCGACCGCGGTGTCTGCGGTGCAGTGAACCGCGCCGCAGCGGCACAGGTTCTGTCTATGGCCATGGGAAGCGGCTTTTCGGCGGAGGAAGCATTGATCCTGGCAGAACATCTGCTGGAAGATGTTCCGGCAGTGAGCAGGAGCTGCCGGGCCTGCGCAGAAGCGCTGGAGAAGGGAACACCGCTGGCGGAGGCGGCCTGGCAGTGCGGTCTGCTGGACCGTACGGATTCACGTATGCTGGCAGCGGGGATTCGCAGCGGAAGCGGGGAAGTGGCAATGTCTGAAATTGCAGAGCGGATGCGGGAAGAGAGCAGCGCAGCACTGGATGAACTGTCCGGCCGGGTGGAACCGGCATTGGTTCTGACCCTTTCCGTACTGACCGGTCTGATTCTTCTGACGGTAATGCTGCCTCTTGTCCAGCTCCTGCCGGTGCTTGCATG
>JAEDMR010000048.1 GCA_016302925.1 Bacillota bacterium | reverse complement strand
AGGTCGCTTAAAAAAGTCACACTGGTATTACAATTTTGCTTGACCAGAACAAACCGACACAATTCGACCGGGCATTTTACATAATATACCAATCCGCATCCGATAGAAATTCCAGAACATGAAAAAAAATCCACGTAAAATTGCAAAAATCCTGATTTACGTGGAGAATTGTTGAAATCGGCCCTCCGCAGGGTCTGGAGAGGGGTGCGGGGAACCACGTGGGAGCCGCCGAGCACGCCGAGTCCGCCCGCCTTGCCGAGTCCGCCGAGCCCGCCCTCCTTGCAGAGCCCGCCGCGCACGAAAAAACAGGCCCGGACCGGAAATGTCCGGACGAGCCTGTTTGTCATACGTATTCATTTCAATCCGTCGGGAGCCAGCGGTGCGCCGGCCATCCCAGCCGCCAGGGGCTTACCATTACTTTTCTTTATTTCGCTTCCTTCAGCTTGGCGACCATTTCACCGGCCTTCACCTGCTGGCCTTCGGAAACGTAGATTTTTTCTACGATGCCGCCGGCAGATGCCAGGATATTGGTCTCCATTTTCATGGCTTCGATGGTGGCGATCGGCTGATTTGCATCTACCTTGTCGCCTTCCTTCACCAGGATCTTAATGATATTTCCCGGGATGTTGGAGCCGATTTCCAGCGGATTGTTTTCGTCCGCATACAGTACGGAGTTCATGGAGTTGGTCGTTACGTCCTTATCCTTGATCTTGATGATGCGGCGGTTGCCGTTGACTTCGAAGATAGCTTCACGGTAGCCTTCGTTGTTGACCGGACGCACTTCGGTCAGCTTCACGATCAGGACCTTACCTTCACCCAGCTTCACTTCGCAGGTTTCGCCTTCCTCCAGGCTGTGGAAGAAGATGTCGGAACCCATGTAGCGGAAGTTGCCGTCTTTGCGGAGGGACTTGATGTAGTCTTCGAATACCTTCGGGTAGATGGCGTAGGAGATTACTTCTCTGTCGGTACCTTCCAGTCCCAGATCCTCCTGCAGGTGCTTGCGGATGCCGTCGAAATCTTCCGGCGGCAGCAGCTCGCCCGGACGGCAGGTGATCGGCTTCTTATCCTTCAGAACCAGCTTCTGCAGCTTTTCCGGGAATCCGCCTTCCGGCTGACCCATCATACCTTCGAAGTAGGACACGATGGAATCCGGGAAGTCCATGTTGGCAGCCTTTTCGTAGATGTTCTCCGGCGTCAGGTCATTCTGCACCATGAAGATAGCCATGTCGCCCACTGCCTTGGAGGACGGGGTTACCTTCACGATATCGCCCAGCATCTGGTTTACGGTCTTGTACATGTTCTTCACTTCTTCGAACTTGTGGCCCAGACCGAAGCTTTCTACCTGCGGCTTCAGGTTGGAGTACTGGCCGCCAGGGATCTCATACTTGTAGATTTCTGCGGTGGAGGTTACCAGTTCGGATTCGAATCCGCTGTATACCGGTCTTACATCCTTCCAGTATTCGTCGATCTTCTGTAAATCATCCGGCACCAGACCGGTATCTCTTCTGGAGCTTTCCACAGCCGCTACCACGGAGTTCAGTGCAGGCTGGGACGTCAGTCCGGACATGGAGTTGAACGCAGCATCCACGATATCCACGTCGGCCTGTGCTGCCATCATAATGGTAGCGATTCCGTTTCCGGAGGTGTCGTGGGTATGCAGGTGAATCGGAATACCGATTTCGGCTTTCAGCGCTCTTACCAGCTGTCTTGCCGCCATTGGCTTCAGCAGGCCGGACATGTCTTTGATTCCCAAAATATGTGCGCCCCGCTTTTCCAGTTCTTTGGCCATTCTGACGTAGTAGTCCAGGTTGTATTTGGTTCTCTTTTCATCCAGAATGTCTCCGGTGTAGCAGATGCAGGCTTCTGCGACCTTGCCCTGGTTCAGGGTTTCGTCCAGTGCCACTTCCATACCCTGAATCCAGTTGAGGGAGTCAAAGATACGGAATACATCGATGCCGCCCTTGGCGGACTGCTTTACGAATTCACGGATCACATTATCCGGATAGTTCTTATATCCTACTGCGTTGGCGCCGCGAATCAGCATCTGGAACAGCAGGTTCGGCATCTTCTCACGCAGAACATCCAGTCTTTCCCATGGAGATTCCTTCAGGAAACGGAATGCGGTGTCGAAGGTTGCACCGCCCCACATTTCTACGGAGAACAGGTCTTTTCCGTATACCGCCATGGCAGGTGCGATCTTTTCCATGTCCACGGTTCTCACACGGGTGGCCATCAGAGACTGCTGGGCATCACGCATGGTGGTGTCGGTGATCAGCAGCTTCTTCTGTTCCAGTACCCACTTGGACAGGGCTTCCGGACCCTGTTCATCCAGAATCTGCTTCGTACCGCGCAGACCCTGCAGGTCCTCCGGCTTGAACCGAGGGAAGACAGGCACGTTGAACTGCGGCTTCACACCTCTTGTTTCATTTACAAATTTATTTCCGAGGAACTCGATGACTTTCAGTTCCTTATCATCTACTTTATCAATCTGGAGCAGTTCCGGTGTGCTGGCGATGAATCCGGTATCGCACATTCCGGCGCGGAAGGTCGGATGGTTCAGCACGTTGAGCATGAACGGAATGTTGGTCTTCACGCCCTTGATTACGGTTTCACCCAGGGCTCTGACTGCCTTTCTTCTGGTATCTTCGAAGGTTCTGCTGTAGGCAGTTACTTTCACCAGCAGGCTGTCGTAGAACGGGGTGATTTCGGAACCGGTGAATCCGTTTCCGCCGTCCAGACGCACGCCCAGGCCGCCCGGGCTGCGGTAATATTCAATCACACCGGTATCCGGCATGAAGTTGTTTACAGGATCCTCTGTGGTGATACGGCACTGAATGGCGTGGCCGGTTACCTTGATGGAATCCTGACTCTGGATTGCGATTTCTTCGGAATCCAAACGATAACCCTGTGCAATCATGATCTGTGCCTGTACGATATCCACACCGGTTACGATTTCGGAAACCGTATGCTCTACCTGGATACGAGGGTTCATCTCGATGAAATAGTGATTACCGTGTTTATCCACCAGGAATTCCACCGTACCCGCGCTTCTGTAGTCCACGGCTCTCGCGATCTTGATGGCATCTGCGCAGATGGCCTGGCGCTGTTCTTCCGTCAGACACAGTGCCGGTGTAAATTCGATGACCTTCTGGTGACGACGCTGGATGGAACAGTCTCTTTCATATAAATGAACGATGTTCCCTTCCTTGTCACCCAGGATCTGCACTTCGATGTGTTTCGGATTTTCCAGATATTTTTCAATAAAGATATCATCGATACCGAAGGCCTTGGCCGCTTCGGATCTGGCACTTCTGAACTGCGGCAGCAGCTCTTCCGCACTGCGCACGATACGCATACCGCGTCCGCCGCCGCCGGCAGCTGCCTTCAGCATGATCGGATATCCGCAGGATTCTGCGAATTTTACGGCTTCCTCTTCCGTCTGGATGGCTTTTTCCACACCCGGAATGGTAGGAACGCCTACGGAGTGGGCCACGATCTTGGACTTGATCTTGTCGCCCAGTTTATCCATCATTTCCGCAGTCGGTCCGATGAATTCAATGCCCGCATCGGCACATGCCTTGGCGAATTCCACGTTTTCTGCCAGGAATCCGTATCCCGGATGGATGGCATCTACGCCCTTGGACTTGGCCAGTGCGATGATTTCGTCGATACCCAGATAAGCACCTACCGGAGTCTTTCCCTTGCCGATCTGATACGCTTCATCTGCCTTGGTTCTGAACAGAGAATTCTTATCTTCTTCGGAATAAATTGCTACCGTACGGATGCCCAGCTCACGGCAGGCACGAAATACACGGATTGCAATTTCACCTCTGTTTGCAACCAATACTCTTTTGAATTTTTTAATTTCTCCCATGTTCTCTCTCCTAAAAAATTACTTGACCACATGAACGTCCATCTGTGGGAAAGGTATTGAAATGTTCGCTTCATCAAAAGCCAGCTTCACCTGCTCCTCCAGGTAATACTTCACGTCATAATACTTATCTGTGTCACACCAGACGCGCAGGTCGAAGAGAACCGCACTGTCACCCTGTGAAGCAACGCCGATGAACGGTGCAGGTTCCTGATAAACGTCAGGATTGGACTGTGCCACGGCCAGCAGGACGTCTTTGGCCCGGGCTATGTCCGAATCATAACTGATTCCGAATTTGCAGTCTACCCGGCGGGAATGTTCCCGGGAGTAGTTGACAATTACGGAAGTGTTGATCGTGCCGTTGGGAATAGTGATCACCTTGTTGTCGAAGGTTTTCAGCGTGGTAACGAACAGATCGATGTTCTCCACGATCCCGTTGATGCCGGCCGTATCTATCACATCCCCTTTTTTGAAGGGTTTGTTTGCTAAAATCAGCAGCCCTCCCGCGATATTTCCCAGGCTGTCCTTCAGTGCCAGCGCAATGGCCGCACCGCAGGCACCCAGAAGTGTCACAAGAGGAGCAGTAGGAACTTTCAGCTGTCCCAGAAGCGCCACCACCAGTACAAGGTAAAGGACGATTTTCATTGCACTGATGACGAAAGTATAGATGGCACCATCCAGCGAGGTCCGGGTCAGGGCCTTCCGCGTGATTCCCAGGATTACCCGGATCAGAATCAGCCCGACCACAAGGATCAGCGCCGCACCTGCCACCATACCGATAATGTCAATGGTTTTCTGGCTTAACTCCATAAAAATCCCTTTCTGTTAACGCAATATTTTATATATATACCACAAAATCCTATTCGTAAACACGCCCGCTTCTTCTTCTTTCCAGTTCATGGAGAAGTTTTTTGCGGATACGGATATCATCCGGGGTAATTTCCACCAGTTCATCGTCGTTGATGAATTCCAGCGCTTCCTCCAGGGTAAACTTTCTGGACGGGCTCAGTTTGATGGCATCGTCGGAACCGGCAGCACGCATGTTGCTGACTCTCTTGGCCTTGCACGGATTGACCACCATGTCATCGTTTCTGGAGTTCATGCCCACGATCATGCCCTCGTACACTTTCGTGCCCGGGTCCACGAACATCTGGACACGTTCACCGATATTGAACAAAGCATACGGTGTGCACACGCCTTCTTCCTGGGCGATGGCCACGCCGTTGGTTCTCTGCGGAATTTCCCCTTTATAATCATCAAAACACTCAAACCGCCGCACCATAGTTCCTTCGCCGCGGGTATCGTTGATGAATTCGCTCCGGTATCCCAGCAGGCCTCTGGTCGGAACCAGGTATTCCAGACGGGAATAGCCGTTGGCGCCGGACATCTGCCGCATCATACCCTTTCGGATATTCAGCTTGTTGATTACCGTACCGGCATATTCATCCGGAACATTGATGACCACTTCTTCAATCGGCTCCTGGGTCTGTCCGTGGTCGCCGCGGCGCAGGATAACCTGCGGTTTGGATACGGCCAGTTCGTAGCCCTCCCGGCGCATGTTCTCGATGAGGATGGACAGGTGCAGCTCGCCTCTGCCGGAAACCTTGAAGCAGTCAGTGGAATCGGTCTCTTCCACCACCAGACCCACGTTGACCTCCAGCTCCTTATTGAGCCGCTCACGGATGTGGCGGGAGGTGACATACTTGCCCACCTTACCGGCAAACGGGGAGGAGTTGACCATGAAGTTCATGGACAGGGTCGGTTCTTCGATATGGATCATCTCCATCGGCTCCGGATTTGCCGGATCGCAGATGGTCTCACCGATGGAAATATCGGAAATTCCGGAAACCACCACGATATCGCCGCACTCCGCTTCCGGCACGGCCGTCCGCTTCAGTCCGCGGTAAACGAAGACCTGATTGATCTTTCTCTGCACGATGGTGCCGTCTGCCTTGGCCACAGCCACCGTCTGCCCTTCCCGGATCTTGCCCTTGGTGATTCTGCCGATTCCCAGACGGCCGATATAGTCGTCATAGGCCAGGGTGGAAACCTGGAACTGCAGCGGCTCCTCATTCAGATCCGGATACGGCTGGCAGTGCTCGATGATGGTGTCGAACAGCGGCGTGATATCCAGTCCGCCCAGGCCGGTCGGGCTCTTCTTGATCTTGTTCTCGCCCTCGCCGATCTCCATGTTCTCCACTTCCTTCGGATCCCGCACGGCGATACCCTGCCGTGCGATACCGTAAAGGATCGGGAAATCCAGCTGATCGTCATTGGCTTCCAGGTCCATGAACAGTTCATAAACCTCGTCCACCACTTCGTCGATTCTGGCATCCTTCTTATCCAGCTTGTTGATGAACAGGATCGGGTTGAGACCCTGCTCCAGGGATTTTTTCAGTACGAACCGTGTCTGCGGCATCGGACCTTCGCTGGAGTCCACCAGCAAAATCACCGTATCCACGGTCTTCATGATACGCTCCACTTCGGAACTGAAGTCGGCATGTCCCGGCGTATCCACGATGTTGATCTTCACATCGTTATGCATGACGGAGCAGTTCTTGGAATAAATGGTGATTCCCCGCTCCCGCTCGATGTCATCACTGTCCATGACGCAGTCCACGATCTCCTCGTTGGCCCGGAACACACCGCTCTGATTGAGGAATGCATCCACCAGGGTTGACTTTCCCGCATCGACGTGGGCGATCACGGCAATGTTGATGATCTTCTGTTTCTGACTCATATTTTGTCCTTCTTTCTGTCTATCTTCATTCAATTGACACTTACTTGAAAATTTACTCAATGACATAATATTTTACCACAAAAAGAGGACAATTTCAATGAAAAGCGCATAGTATAACATGTATACTTTCAAAAAAAGGAGGTTCGCCTATGCCTACCGTGTACTTAAGTCCTTCCACCCAGGAATATAACACATATGTCACCGGAAACAGCGAGGAATATTACGCCAACCTCATTGTCGACGCCATGATTCCTTACTTAAGAGCCAGCGGCATCGACTTCGTGAGGAATGATCCGGGTGGAACCGTGGCCGACTCCATCGCCAATTCCAACGCGGGAACCTACGATTTCCATCTGGCCGTTCATTCCAACGCTGCACCGCCGAATCTGGCCGGCATGCTCCGGGGTCCCGACGTCTACTACTACGCCACCAGCACCCGCGGCCGCTCCGCCGCTGAGATCATCGCCAACAACCTGCGGCAGATCTACCCGCTGCCGGACCTGGTCTCCGTGGTTCCCACCACCACCCTGGCGGAACTGCGCCGGACCGAAGCCCCTGCCGTCCTTGTCGAAGTCGCCTATCATGACAACTGGGAAGACGCCAACTGGATCATCAATAATATCGAAGCCATCGGCAGGAATCTGGCACTGTCCGTGGCGGACATTCTGGGTGTTCCTTTCGTGGAACCGTAACCTCCCCCACGCCTCACCGCGGCTGCCCTGAAAAACGAAAAAGCCGGGGGTTCCGAAAACCTCCGGCATGGGGATTTTGCAAAGTGCGGATTTTGCAAAAAATTATTTCTTGAAGTTTCCGAAAAGCTTGCTGACTGCCTCCGCCGCGTCCTTTACGTCGTCGGCGTCGATTTTCGATGCGATTTTTTTCAGATCGCCCGGATCCAGTCCGTCCTTCATCACGTCCTTCAGCAGATCCTCCAGATCCAGATCTCCGGATTTGGACTTGGATTTGGTCTTCTGGCCCACGGATTTCATGACCATAGGACCTGCGATGGACAGAAGGTCGTCCACCTTGCTGCTGTCCAGGCCGCCGGCTTTGGACAGGCTCTTCTTCACGTCTGCCGCGTTATCGCCGAGGATGTGGCTGATGATCTTCGCACCGTCCTTCCGGTCGATCTGATTCACGTCGTCGTCATCGTCGGCATGGGCCATGAGTGCTTTCTGCAAAGCCTGGGCGCCGCCGCTTTTTTTCGAATTGCCGGACATGTTCTCCAGCAGAGCAGGAACTGCTTTTTTCAGTGCAGCTTCTGCGGATTTTTCATCGATACCGACGGCTTTCGCAATCTGTTTCACGCTGGAACCGGATAAGATGTCTTTGATGTCCATTTTCTGTCCTCCTGTAAGTTTGGGTTTGATGTGATTTTATCACAGCCGTCGGTGGGAAACAACAGAATCCTCTAAAAATCCCCGTGAAACCGTGTCGGATTTGTGCTATACTGGAATGGATATTTCGAATTAACCCATCGGAGGATATTATATGAATAAACTTACCCCTGTCTTTGAGGAGATTTTCAGCGGTGGCCGGCTGATCAAAATGATCTTCAGCGACAAACGAAAAAAAACGCAGGAATGCCAGAAGGCATTGATCCGCCCGGTCACCATCGGCGGTCAGCTGCTGTTTCAGGTGGAATACACCTGGGAGAAAAAAGTGACACACGAAAACCTTTCTGCGGAAGAGGCGGTCAGCCGGTCCCTTTCTCTGATCGGTGAGCAGTTTAAGCAGATCAACGTGTTTCTGGAAGGCGAGGACATGCAGATCCTGGCTTCCAAACCGGAAACGCCTCGTATTTCCCGAAAAACCGGCACGAAAAAACAGGAGAGCCTTGCCCATAATAAAAAGAAAAACTACATCATCCCGGACGGGGAGCCCTGCGATTTTCTCATTCGTCTTGGGGTCATGGACCGGGACGGCCGGGTGTTCAAGAAGCATTACGGTAAGTTTCGCCAGATCAACCGGTACCTGGAGATCGTAGAGGACGTGTTCCCATCGCTGCCCGTCTATCCTGACGGACGGCCGCTGCGAATCATCGATTTCGGCTGCGGCAAGGCCTATCTGACCTTTGCCATCTACTATTATCTGAAGGTGCTGAAGCAGCGCAACGTGGAGATCATCGGTCTGGATCTGAAAACCGATGTGATCGAATTCTGCAGCAAAGTAGCTTCAGATCTCCGGTATGATGGTCTTCAGTTCCTCATGGGGGACATCGCCGATTATACCAGCGACCACGCCGATATGGTGGTGACCCTTCACGCCTGCGACACTGCCACGGACTATGCCCTGATCAATGCAGTGTCCTGGAATACCCGGGTGATCTTAAGCGTACCATGCTGTCAGCACGAGCTGTTCAGCCAGATCCGAAGCGAGGTGCACCAGCCCATGCTGAAGCACGGTATTCTGAAGGACCGCCTCACGGAATATCTGACAGACGGCCTGCGGGGCCTGAAGCTGGAAGCCTGCGGCTACGATGTGGCCATGATCGAATTCACCAGTCTGGAGCACACTGCCAGAAACATCATGATTAAGGTTGTCAAGTCTCCTGCCATTGGCAAGCAGGCGGCCTGGAAGGCCGCCCGGGCTCAGCAGCAGTACGAAGCCCTCCGGGATTTCTATCAAGTGCACCCGACCATCGACCAGCTGACGCCGGCTGGCGGGCAGCAGAAGTCGGCTGGCGGGCATCAGGAGTCGGCTGGCGGGCAGTCGGAATGAAAACCCCGGGAGAAAAGATTTTGCAAACAAAAAAGGACGCCAAATGACCTTTTTTTATCAAAAAAGCGTCACCTAGAACCTCTAGGTATCATCAATAACCTGTATACTTTTACATTTAAATCCATTTTTTGTTTGTTTCTGTTGCAGAGCGGATTACATTTTCAGGACATTAATCCATAAACTTACATTTCGACATGACGATTGTGTGTTTTTACCAGTTTAATGTTTCCATTTTTACCCATACCTAGAGGATCTATACACGCCAATCGCTAAAAAAAAGTGCGTTTTGCGTCACTTTGGGCGTGCAATTTTTTATAAGAGGGTTTATGACATGATCAACATTCTAGCCGTTGGTGCCGGCGGCTTTCTCGGCGCTGTACTCCGCTATCTGGCGGGCATGCTGCCTTTGGGGCAGCCTTCGGGATTTCCGCTGACCACTTTTTGCATCAATCTGCTGGGTTCCTTTCTTATCGGATTCGTTTCTCAGATCGCTGCGGACCGGAACGCCGCCGGAGACCCTGCCACGCTGTTTCTGAAAGTAGGGCTTTGCGGAGGATTCACCACATTCTCCACCTTTGCGCTGGAGAACTTCACGCTGATAAACGAAAACAGGACCGGTATGGCCCTGCTTTATATGATACTCAGTTTCAGCGCATGCATCTTCGGTGTGCTGGCAGGCAGCGCTCTGGCCCGGCGGGTGTAATCGCCCGGCGAGTGTGACCGACCCGGCCTTCCATGCCGAGTGTCCACAACCCGACCCGCCATCACCGATCAGAACACGCCGGTGATGAAGATTTCCAGTCCGATGACGATGAGAATGATACCGCCCAGAACAGCTGCTTTCCCGGATAGTTTCGTTCCGGCCTGTTTCCCGATGGCCAGGCCGCCCATACAGATTGCGAACGTCACGGCTGCGATAATCAAGGCACAAACCAGCGCCATCAGCAGGCCGTATTCCGCAATGGTAAACCCTACGGAAAGCGCATCGATGGAGGTAGCCACCCCCTGCACCAGCAGGGCGGTCAGGCCCACCTCCGTTTTTTCTTCTTCTCCGTCAGAAGGCCGGAGACCTTCCAGAAGCATCTTGCCTCCGATGAATCCAAGTAGTGCCAGGGCGATCCATGGGATCCAGGATTCAAAGGACTTGAAATATTCCACGATGGTATGGACGCAGATCCAGCCGATCATCGGCATCAGCGCCTGAAAGGAAGCGAATACTCCGGCGATGCTGCACATTCTGCCACGCTTCATATCCGGTTTCCCCAGTCCGTTGGCCAGGGACACGGAAAATGCGTCCATGGCCAGTCCCACACCGAGAAGTACACTGTTAAAGAAAAAAATGAGATTCCATTCCATCGATTTTTCCTCCATCCGAATTTTGTGATGATTCTGATTTTTCATGCAAAAAACCCAGGCAAAGCTGCAATGCCATACCTGGGTCAATTTCAAAAAATACAGACTTCATGCATAGCTTTACAGTTATACATGAGTCTCGCAAATTAAAGCAAGCCAGGCCCCCGCGGCCAGTATGTTGACTTGCTGCGCTTTCGTCCGGCAAAATCTGCTCTCCCTGCAAAATCTGCTCTCCCGGCGAAATTCTTCCGGCAGGGCTTTCCGCCTACGTCTTGCGCTTGCTACTCCCTCATGGGATTTTTTACTGGTATATTCTATCATTCTCTGACCGCTTCGTCAAGAGAAATGCATACGAATCCGTTACTGCGAAATCCAAACGAATCCTTACTGCGGCTGTGTATCCTCCTCGATCCACAGCTGCGCTTTTCCCCGTTTCTTGGCAGTGTAGAGGGCCCTGTCGGCTCGCGCATACAGGCTGTTGAAGTCGGAATCCTTCGGGTCCGACCAGGCTGCACCGGCGGACACCGTCGGACTTTGGGTGAGCATGGCGGTCTGTTCATTGATCTGACGCAGAATCTCCTCACCCATGCTCCGAATCCGGGACAGAGGCATATTCTGTTCCATATGCAGCAGGCAGCAGAACTCGTCGCCGCCCATTCTACCCGCCAGACCTTTCTTCTCTACCGTAGCGGATAACGTTCTGGCCAGATTGATCAGCAGTTCATCCCCCTGCGGGTGACCGTAAGTATCGTTGTAATTCTTAAAATCATCCACGTCCAGCATCAGCATCAGGCAGCGCTGCCCGTCCAATGCAAGCTTCTGCACACAGGCTTTGTGAAATGCCGTACGGTTCAGAAGTCCGGTCAGAGGATCCCGCTGGTTGGCT
>JAEDMR010000240.1 GCA_016302925.1 Bacillota bacterium | reverse complement strand
TGCTGGAGGAATCCCAGACGAATGACGCGGGCAATCTCCAGAATCAGTTTCTGGTCATCCGGAAGTACGTCGCTTCCTATCAGTTTAACAATTTCCATCAGGCTGCTTTCGGTGTTCAGAAGAGCCATCATCTGATTTCTCAGGTCAACAAAGTTTTTATTAACATGTTCCTGATACCAGGGGGCAAGATCACTGAGGTATTCGCTGTAGCTGGTCAGCCAGTGGATGGCCGGGAAATGACGGGAGTAAGCCAGTGACTTGTCCAGTCCCCAGAAACAGCGGACAAAACGTTTGGTATTCATGGTTACCGGCTCGGAGAAGTCACCGCCCTGCGGAGATACCGCACCGATAATGGATACACTTCCATCAGTTCCGTTCAGGTTTTCCATCATACCGGCACGCTCGTAAAATGCAGACAGCCGGGATGCCAGATAAGCCGGGAAACCTTCCTCGGCAGGCATTTCCTCCAGACGGCCGGAGAGCTCACGGAGTGCTTCTGCCCAGCGGGAAGTGGAGTCTGCCATGATAGCCACGTCATAACCCATATCGCGATAGTATTCAGCCAGTGTCAGACCGGTGTAAATAGAGGCCTCACGGGCAGCCACCGGCATATTGGATGTATTGGCAATCAGAGCGGTACGGTGCATCAGAGGATTGCCGGTCTTCGGGTCTACCAGTTCACCGAACTCTTCCAGTACCTGTGTCATCTCATTTCCACGCTCACCGCATCCGATGTAAATGATGATATCAGCGTCAGACCATTTCGCAATCTGATGCTGTGTCATGGTCTTGCCGGTTCCGAAACCGCCGGGAATAGCAGCTGTTCCTCCTTTGGCAATGGGGAACATAGTGTCCAGAATACGCTGTCCGGTGATCAATGGCTTACTGGCCGGATACCGTTTGGCAGTGGGCCGTGGGATACGGATCGGCCATTTCTGGCAAAGCGTCAGTTCTTTGGTGGTTCCATCTTTCAGTTCCAGAGTAACGATAGGATCCAGAATGGTATATTCTCCGTCCGGAGCCACTTTGATTACAGTTCCCTCTACATTCGGAGGAACCATGGACTTGTGCAGTATCGATGCAGTTTCCTGCGTCTCGGCGATAATGGTGCCGCCGGTGATATAATCACCTTCGGAAACAACCATATGCACCTGCCATTTTTTTTCTGTGTCCAGAGAATCAACACTGACACCTCTGGTAATATATTTGCCGGACCGGGCTGCAATCTCACTTAAAGGTCTCTGTATTCCGTCAAAGATATTATTCAGGATTCCAGGTCCCAGAGTGACGGAGATGGCATCACCGGTACCTGTAACTGTGGCACCAGGTTTCAGCCCGGTGGTTTCCTCGAAAACCTGAACCGTAGTGGCAGCTTTGGAAAGAGAGATGACCTCACCAACCAGATGCTCGTCACCTACATGAACCATTTCAGACATACGAAATCCATGGTTCCCTTTCAGATAAACAACGGGTCCATTGATTCCATAGATAATTCCTGTGTTATTCATCAGCCATACCTCCGGTAAAGATAAATTCTTCTTTTGCATCATGAAGCAGGGTGGCAAAGGAGTTGTCTATCAGAATATTTTTGGAACGGATGACTGCCCGCATGCCGCCAATCCATGACTCCCGGGATACGGACGGTGCAAAACCGAACCGTTTCTCAAGGGCCGGGATACAGGATTCATCGGAAGGGTCAATGTAGATCACCATTTCATCTTCCTCTGCAAAGTCCAGGGCTTCCTGAATCATTTTATAAAGATACTCGATATATTCCGGAGAAGATTTGAAAGAGAGGAGTTTTGCTTCTACCTCATCAAATACTTTCTTTTTGATTTCTTCTTTCTTTGCGGAAATGATTCTCCGGTATTCCAGCTGTCTGGAAGAAACTGCCTTGTTGATTTCTCTTTTTATGTTGTCAGATTCGGCTTTCAGCTGTGCCTTCGCCTGTCTTTCCGCGGTTTCTTTATGTTCCTGAAAAATTTTATCAAGTGCTGCCTGATGCTCCTGCTGAAGTTGTTCTGCGTCTTTTGCGGCACTTTCAATAGAAGCGTTGTAAAAATGCTGTAATTTTTCTTCCGTCGTCAAAACAATCACCTCGTTTATTATAGTTTCAGCCCAATGGCTTCATTGACATAAGAGGTAATGAAATCCGCTTTTCGGCCAGTACCGTGCCGGTCCGGAATTTCCACAATCAGCGGCACCTTGTGATGCAGCTTGACCTCATCCACAATTTCAGGAAATTCTCTTCCGAACTTTTCTGTCAGAAGCAAAATGCCGATTTCCTTGTCGGCAAGAGCTGTCTCAAGAGCCTGACGCAGTTCTTCCCGCTGGTGGACGACAACGCCGTCCACCCCGGCCAGACGCATTCCTGTCTGTGTATCAATGTTATCACTGATCAAATACATTTTCATAGGGAAAACCTCTTTTTACAGTTTACCAAGAATCATGAAGGAGATAATCAGACCGTACA
>JAEDMR010000047.1 GCA_016302925.1 Bacillota bacterium | reverse complement strand
CAAAGCTGCCGATCTGTCCGAAGTGTCTTTCCCTCCGGCAGGTAGATAAGCACCTGGGCTTTCCCCGGATGGCGCTTCAGCACGCTTTTCACCTGCTCCAGAGTGATTTCCCGTTTCATCTCCGCCGTCAGCTTCACCTTGACCATTCCTTCCGGCTGTTCCGCCGGCTGCTGCGCAGGCCCTGCCGGAATTGACTCTGCCGGCTGCTGCATCGCCCGCTGCCCGCTGCTCTGTACATTCCGCGCTCCGCCTCGCTGCGCACTCTGCCGGCTTAATCCCCTCTGGCTGAATCCCCGCTCCGCCGCTTCCTCCAGCGGCAAAATCTCATCGGCCAGCACCTTCGGTGCTTCCTCTTCCTTGAAGTTCAGGGTGCCTCGGACAGCAATCACCTGGTCCACCTCCGTGAAAGCGGCACAGCGCTCATAGACATTCGGAAATACTACGACCTCCGTCACGCCGTACAGATCCTCCAGCTGAAGGAATGCCATCATTTTGCTGTTTTTCGTGATCAGTGTCCTGCGGGAATTGATCATACCGGTCATCACCACCGGCATACCGTCCCGGATCTTTTCTCCGTTCCGGCCGGAAGCCACGGTACCGCATGGTTCACATTCCGCAGCCCCATCTCCTGCCTCCAGACCTTCTGCCGCATGGCGCAGCTGGTCGCTGGTGACTGAGGACAGGCGTTTCATCTGCGCCGCATATTCATTCAGCGGATGATCGGTCAGGTAGATGCCCAGCATTTCCTTTTCCATGGCCAGCTTCAGGTCTTTCGAAAATTCTTCCACGTTTGGCAGGCGGACCTCCAGCCCGCCAGCCTGCATTTCATCACCGGCAATCTGAAACAGGGAAATCTGACCTTCCAGATTCTTTCTGGATGTATTCTGGGCCGATTCCACCAGCCCCTCGTATGCCGCCAGCTGCGCAGCCCGGTTTCCTTCCAGACAGTCGGTGGCTCCGGCCTTGATCAGGCTTTCGATGGCCTTCTTATTGACCTGGCTGATTTCCACATTGGAAATAAACTGGGGCAGGGTCTTCGGCAGGCCCTTCTGCTCCCGTGCTTCGATGATGGCGTCAATGGCGCCCTCACCCACATTCTTCACCGCCTGCAGACCAAACCGGATCTTGCCGTCCACCACACTGAATTTCTTCTGACTTTCGTTAACGCACGGCGGCAGAACCTCGATACCCATTTCGGAACAGTTGCGGATATATTTTGCGACGGAATCCGAGTCCCCCATGACGCTGGTCATGAGAGCTGCCATGAATTCCACCGGATAGTGGGCCTTCAGCCAGCCCGTCTCATAAGCCACTACGCCGTATGCAGCAGCGTGACTTTTATTAAACGCATACTCTGCGAAGCTGACCATGTCCTGGAAGATTGCTTCTGCTGCCTCCTCCGGAATGCCGTTGCGAACGCAGCCTGCGATCTCCACATTGCCGTCTTCGTCGGTCTTTCCGTGGATGAAGTACTCCTTCTCCTCCAGCATGACGTCCATCTTCTTTTTCGACATGGCGCGGCGCACCAGGTCGGAACGTCCGTAGCTGTAGCCACCCAGATCCCGGACGATCTGCATCACCTGCTCCTGATAGATCAGGCAGCCGTAGGTCACGTCCAAAATCGGCGCCAAGGCCGGATCCACATAGCGGATCCCCTTCGGGTTCTTTTTATTTTCAATATATTTCGGAATGGAGTCCATCGGACCCGGACGGTAAAGTGCGATACCGGCCACCACATCTTCGTAGCAAGTTGGCTTCAGGCTCTTCATAAACTGGGTCATGCCCTGGCTTTCCAGCTGGAACACGCCGCAGGTATTTCCGGAAGAAATCAGCTCATAAACCTTCGGATCGTCATATCCATTTTCAAAAGTCCCAGTTCCTCGATGGTGGTCATGGTGAACTGGGTGGAAATGCCCTTATCGGACATGTACAGCGGCACATATTCATCAATCGGTGCTCTGGAAATTACCACACCTGCCGCATGGGTAGAGGCATGGCGCGGCATGCCTTCGATGGCGCGTGACATGTCCAGCACCTGGCGGACCATATCCTCGTTTTCATACCGTGTCAGCAGTTCCGGATTGGTTTCCAGCGCCTTATCGATGGTCATGTGCAGATCGAACGGAATGGCCTTGGCGATGGCATCGGTCTCCGCATAGCTGACGTTCAGCGCACGTCCCACATCGCGAACCGCCGCCTTGGCCTTCATGGTACCGAAGGTGATGATCTGGGAAACCCGCCCTTCACCATATTTTCGTCCCACATAGTCGATGACCTCCTGCCGCCGCTCATAACAGAAGTCAATATCGATATCCGGCATGCTGACCCGCTCCGGATTGAGGAACCGCTCAAAGATCAGATTGTATTTAATCGGATCGATATCTGTGATTTTCAGACAATAGGCAACCAGGGAACCTGCCGCCGAGCCTCTGCCCGGACCCACCATAATCCCGTTCTGTTTCGCATAATTGATGAAATCCCATACAATCAGGAAGTACTCCACATATCCCATGGAAATGATCGTGTTCAGCTCATATTCCAGCCGGTCCGGCAGACTCTGATCCGGATTGTCACCGTAACGCTCCGTAAGGCCCTCGCTGCAGAGCTTCCGCAGATAAGTCTCGTTATCCAGCCCATCCGGCGGGATAAACTGGGGCAGATGATATTCGCCGAAGCGGAAGTCAAAGCTGCACTGCTCCGCAATCTTCTGGGTATTATCGCAAGCCTCCGGAATTCCGGCGAACAGCTTGCGCATCTCCTCTTCACTCTTCAGATAAAACTGATCGTTAGGAAACCGCATCCGGTTGGGATCATCGATGGTAGTTGCGGTCTGAATGGCCAGCAGCACATCGTGGGCCTCCGCATCCTCCCGGCGCACATAATGGACGTCGTTGGTGGCAGCCAGCGGCAGGGCCAGCTCGCTGGCCAGCCGCAGCAGATTCGGCTTGATATATGCTTCCTCCTCCAGCCCCTGATCCTGAATCTCCAGATAGAAATTCCCCAGACCGAAGATCTCCGACAGAGCCTGTGCCTCCGCCTTCGCCCCTTCATAGTCGTTTTGCATCAGGCGGAACTGGACCTCCCCGGCCAGACAGGCAGACAGGCAGATCAGACCTTCACTGTGTTCCCGCAGCACATCCTTATCAATGCGGGGTTTATAGTAATATCCCTTCGTAAAGCCGAGGGACACGATTTTTATCAGATTTTTATATCCCTGTTCGTTCTTCGCCAGCAGGATCAGATGGCCCTGGTGCTTGTCCTTTTCCACATCCTTATCGGTCATTTTCCGCTTGGCGGTATAGACCTCGCACCCGATGATCGGCCGGATTCCCTGTTTTTTACACTCTTTATAGAAATCCACCACGCCGAACATGACTCCATGATCGGTGATGGCCAGACTGTCCATGCCCAGCTCCTTCGCACGGCATACCACATCCTTGATGCGTGCCGCGCCGTCCAGCAGGCTGTATTCCGTATGAACATGAAGATGGGTAAATGCCATAGTCCTTCGCACCTTTCGTTACTTAGATTCTTATAGTTTACCACAATTCGGGGCAGATGAACAGATGAAAAATGAAGCGTTGCAGCCGCCGGTTCGACACACATCACCAGTACACGATTGTGATGTCGAACTTTTCCAAAATAATTCGACACATTACGCATTACAGACTCTTATGTGTCGAACGCCAGATGACTATATTCACCGAAAATACGAGAAAAAAGCGCCCAGACTGCGGATTTTGCGAAGAAAATCAAATTTTCGTTCGCCACAAAGGGCTCTTCAACCCCAAAAGTGTCGAAAAATTCGCAAAAAGTTCGACACACGGCTAGAAATCGGCCATGATGTGGAGAACTTCAATTTTCAAACGACGCAGGCTGCCGCTACCTCTTCTGGCAAATGGTTTTCAGCCAGTCGATGATTCTGGCGACCGCCTGCATGTCCAGGCTTCCGTTGACGTCGTCGGCAGTCAGAATCAGATTTATGCCGGGTGTATACCCCGCCAGGTTGTAAAAATGTAATTTTTCCCCGAATTTCAGGGCATACTCTTTTTTTCGGAGCAGACCCAGGTGTTCCCAGAGTATCAGCTCTCCCGACGGAATCAGAATCGCAAAATCCGGATGAAGAAGGACTGTTTCTCCCGTCTCCAGCTTGACGCGAATTTCCTTTTCATAGAAGAACACGATTCTGTTTTCATACAGAGAATTTGCGATCAGTGCTTCGGACTTGCTCCGTACCCGAAATCCCGCTGCAGTCATTTGTGTCAGCCCGTCCTGCCGAAATGCATTCTGCACATCACTGTCGGACGGTGCAGGCTTCGCCTCATGGTTCTGCCATCTCTGCTGCAGGAACAATTCCAGCGTTTCAATCTGATACGCCGCCCCGGCGCTCTCCATAATATGATGATAATCATATGGCGAATAACTCCGGACTGCGAAATTCTGCACCTCCAGATTTTTTTCCAGGATGGCCTTCATCCTTTTCAGATAAGCCTTCCGCTGCAGCGCGCGGATCAGCACCTCATCTTCTCTTCCCAGGTGGCGCTCCATCCGGGTGCTCTTTTTTTCTCCGTTTCCCCGCAGATAATATATATATTTGAAGTAGATTCTTCCCTTTTTCACGTAACATACCAGGCTTCCCTTCGGGGCATGGGCCAGTTCCGTCTCGCACTGCCGCAGCATATCCTGCTCCAGCTTCATGTCACGTTCCATTTCTGATCGAAATCCTCTCATCTCACGCATCTCCTTCCATTTTTTCCATTATATATCATTCAAGAAAACATGTAAATATGTTTATTCTTTTTTTCACAGATAATCCGTGCCGAAGTCGTTGCATTTCTCGGAGATGCTGTGGTAAAATGGAATGAAATTACGACAAGAAAAAGGGAGTCATTGAGAAATGAGAAAAGCACTGAAATGGATCCTGGCCGCGCTAGCCCTTCTGATACTCATTGTGGCCGCTTATGTGGTCTATGTCTTCACTGCATATTACCGTCTGGAGGATCATCTGGCACTCACACCGGAGCCCGCCGCCTCCGCCCAGAGCACCCAGGCAGCACAGACTGCCCAGTCTGTACCGCTCGGAGAAAACCTGACCGTCACCGCCTGGAACATCGGCTTCGGTGCCTATACCGACCAGTTCAGCTTCTTCATGGACGGCGGAGAGTATTCCCGCGGCTTCAGTGAAGAGATTGTAAAAGAAACCGTAGAATCCATGGGTGCACAGCTGGCAAACTTCAGATCCGATTTTAACCTGGTGCAGGAGGTGGATGTGGACTCCACCCGCTCCTACCATATCGATGAGAAAGCCTTGCTTCTGGAATCCCTGCCGACACAAAACGCAGTTTTCACCCAGAATTACGATTCGCCATACCTGTTCTGGCCGCTTATCAAATCTCACGGTAAATCGAAATCCGGACTTCTGACCCTGTCCGACTATGAAATCACCTCGGCCGAAAGGCGCAGCCTGCCGATTCAGGATGGCTTCGCAAAATTTATCGACCTGGACCGCTGCTACTTGTCCAGCCGTATCCCGACGGCAAGCGGAAAAGAACTGGTTTTGTATAATGTCCATCTTTCTGCATATTCAACAGATCCCACCATCGCCGACCAGCAGCTGGCCGTCCTCTACGAAGACATGATCGCCGAATATGCTGCCGGCAACTATGTGGTCTGCGGCGGCGACTTCAACAAAGACCTGCTCGGCGATTCTTCCGAAATCTTCGGGGTGTCTATGGAAGGGGGAAACTGGGCGAAAAGTTTTCCTTTTGAAAATGTGCCCGACGTTTTTTCGGTCATCGCTCCATATAATCCGGAAAACCCTGTACCGAGCAGCCGCAATGCTGACGCACCGTGGGATTCGGAAACCAATTTCCAGCTGACCATCGACGGCTTCCTCATTTCAGACAACGTGGAATGCGTGCAGGCAGACACCGTGGATCTGCAGTTCGCATACTCCGATCACAACCCGGTTCAGCTGACCTTCCTCTTGAAATAAAGCAGAATATACAATACATCAACCTCATAATACTCAAAAAATCTGCCGAAATGGCAGATTTTTTAATTTTGGTTTCACAAGACTCGCTGTCTATGCATACTATGAATTGATTTGGGAGGTGAATTATGCCATTAGATACGAGAGAACTATTTGCCCGGCTGATCCAGTGTGAAGCAGGCGGCGAAGGCGACGACGGCATGCGGGCAGTTGCCACGGTGGTGATGAACCGTGCCACCGTCACCGAAGGAGAATTCAGCCGGATCAACAACGGCGGCGACGTACGTGCCGTGATCACCCAGCCCGGTCAGTTTGTCTGCATGCGGGAATCCGTAGGCGGGCGGTATAACCCGCAGAATGTCTACAATATGACACCGACGCAGGAGCATTATGATATCGTGGACTGGGCCATGGCAGGCGGCAGACTGTTGGGAATTGACAATTCTCTGTTCTTTTTCAACCCCTACAGCGGCACCTGTCCCACTTATTTCCCTACCAATGTGGGCGTCATACATAACCGGATCGGCGACCACTGCTTTTACATACCGACCAGCCGCTATGCGGATACCTGAGAGAATTCTCGGAACCCCCAGTGAGTCGGTATTTTCCATGTTTCATTTATCATCTCTGCCGCTGGCAGGATATATCAGGAGGTATAGTTTATGGCACCTTGCTGCAACAATATCGTGACACCGAAGATGATTCGCACCGGCCAGGTAAGGATTGGCGACCGGATCCGGCTGGATGCACCACAAGCCGAAGAAGAGTCGAAAGTTGTATCCGCACCGGCACCGGAAGCTGTGCAGGCATCCAGTCCGGAAGTGATGAAAACAGATGCTTCGGAAACTGCACCAGTATCCGCATCTGTCTCAGAACCTGCATCGGAATCGGTATCAGGGCCGAAATCGGACTCCGTCCCGGTCCAGGCACGTATCACCCCGATGCAGCAGCCGATGTATCAGCCGATGCAATCACAGATGAGCACGCCGCAAATGCAGCAGGCAGCGGCTATGCAGCAGACCACCCAGCAGACACGCCGTATGGATCCAATCTCTTTCAGTGAAATGACGCCGTATCTCAGCGAAGTGCAGGCCCAGAACATCGGCAATCAGGCAAATGACACATCCATCTCTCTGCCACAGTCACCGATGACCGGCCCGGATTTCACCCAGACCATCGATGTCACAGATGTGCAGGCCTTCACAGGGTTTCTCAGTACACAGATCGGACGCTATATGCGCGTAGAGCAGCTGATCGGCTCCAATATCGTAGAAGATCGTTTCGGATTCCTGGTGGGGATCGGCACCAACTTCATCATCCTGCAGGAGATCACCACAGGAAACATCATGGTTCTGGATCTTTTCACCATTCGCATGACCTACATATACTATTCGCAGCCGATCTTTCCGGAATCACTGACCGTCTGATTCCGTCCTGTCCCACCGTCTGATTTTAAGCGGCGAAAAGCATCAAAAAACCCCCGGCTCTCAAAAAACCGGGGGAATATGGATTTTGTTCAGAAACCGGTTACTTACCGGACACTTCTTCCACGTCTTCGTTGTTTTTCAGTTCTGCATAGCGTTTGATCTTCTTGGTGCTGGTCTTCTCGAATTCGCCCTTCTTGATCTCCAGCTTCTTGATGGTCTTGTAATTGGATACCTTCCGGTTGACCTGGCGAATCTGTTCCCAGATCAGCTTATAGATTTCCTCTTCACTGAGGCCTTCCCCGTGGAGCTCTGCGATCCGTTCGTAATCCGGAATGGCGCGGACGGTGATGACCAGTTCCTTTTCGCCGGCCACTTCCTTGCCGTAGACCATGCATTCGCTGATTTCTTCCACATGGGACAGCAGGCCTTCCAGCTCTTCCGGATAAATATTCTTTCCGTTCTGGGTGACGATGACATTCTTGCTTCTGCCGGTGATATAGACGAAGTTGTCTTCATCGATGTATCCAATATCGCCGGAGTTGAACCAGCCGTCTTCCATTGCCCGGGCTGTCTCCAGCGGGTCGTTGTAGTATCCCATCATGACGGTATCTCCCTTGATCAGGATCTCCCCTTCGCCCTTTTCGTTCGGATCCTTGATGCGAATCTGGTTGCAGAGGACGGTCTTGCCGGCAGAGCCTGTTCTCCGGTCAAAATCCGGTGTCACGGCACTGATCGGTGCGGTTTCGGTGAGTCCGTAGCCCTGGAGGAAGAAGATACCGATATCTTCAATCCACTTTCCTACGGCTGGCTCAATCGGGGCCGCAGCGGATACGATGATCCGCAGGCTGCCGCCCAGGCTTTCGTGAATATCCTTGAAGACCTTCCGCTTAATATCCACGCCCACATTCTGCAAAGCGTTGGTCACATGAATCATGGATTTCACCAGCTTGGTCTTTCCGCTCTTGTCGATGGTCTGATTGATCTTCTTATACAGGGTCTCGATCAGCAGAGGCACCGCCAGCATGGCAGTCGGATGGGTATCCTTCATGTCATTGACAATATGGCGCAGTCCCTGGCAGACGACGATGGAAGCACCCATGGCCATCGGATACAGGAAGCCGATGGTGGATTCGTAGGTATGGTGCAGAGGCAGCACGGAAAACATTCTGTCTTCCGGGTACAGCATAACATACGGCGTAATGGCATTGATATTGGCAGCCAGGTTCCGGTTGCAGAGCATCACACCCTTGGACTGGCTGGTAGTGCCGGATGTGAACAGCAGCACGGCGAATGCTTCCGGATCCACCGGAATCTCCATAAAGCTGCTGTCGCCGCAGTCTGTGATGACTTCCCCTTCATTCATCACATAGTCCAGGCCCACGAAGCGGCCTTCTATTTCAGCGTCGGAATACATCTCCATGAAGTATCTGACTCCCGGGCACTTGTTTGCCACTTTCTTCACCTGGTCCTTCTTCTTCGGAGAATAGATAACGGCTGCGGCTTCGGACCGCTTGATCACATTTTCCAGTTCGTTATCCGGCAGTTCCTTATCGGTCGGTACAGCGATGCCGGCGCCGCAGAGCAGGGCCATGTAGGAAACATACCATTCATAAGTGGTTTCGCCCAGTACCAGAATCTTCTCGCCCTGCAGCTTGAAGGCTCTGGTCAGGCCGGTGCCCAGTTCCACCACATCCTTGCGGAACCGGCCGTAAGTCACTTCCTCGAAGCTTCCCTTCCGGTTGAACTTTTCCACGATGAAGGTTCGATCCTTAAAGACGGTGGTAGACCGGTCGAAGACTTCCTTGATGGTCTTATAGTCGGTTCCCGGATAGTATGTATCTCTGTTTCTCGTGTTTTTCTGCTGGAGTTCGGCCAGTTTCTCCGGCGTGTACTCCACCTGCAGTTCTTCGATTTCCTCGATACCGCTCATCTTGTATTTCGGAAATTTGATATTCGGCATTTTTTTAATGAATCGTGACATGATGATCCCCCTTTATCAATTTGTTTCTGTTTGATTGCATATTCAATGCCCCTGCCGCGCCAGCGATGACACCGTTCATAAAAGATGACATGCAGGTCGGCAGCAGAGGAAATAGTTCAATTTTTTTAATATAATATTTTATCACACTTCGGTACGGAAAAGCAACCTTTTTAGTGCATTCCATCGAAATGGAATCAGCGGATACAGATACGACCCGCCGGACAGGGTTCGGGTGGATGCCATTACCAGAAAACTGACGGCCGCGCCGGCAATCATGCCCCAGAGTCCAAACAGATAGGTGCCGATGAGCATCAGAACACGGGTGAACTTCACCCCATAGCTCAGTTCAATGCTGGGCTGGGTGAAGCTAGCCAGTGCCACCACAGCCATGCAAAGTATGGTCTGGGGAATGAACCAGCCCGACTCAATGCTGAATTCTCCTAATATGAGTGCTCCGATGACCGACAGGGACATGCCCAGGGACTGGGGTGTGTTCAGGGATGCCAGCTTCAGTCCGTCCACGGCGATCTCCAGCAGAAGAAACTGCCAGATCAGGGGAATGGCAAAGGGCTCATCCGGCACAAAAAACAGCAGTACATCCGGGTTGAACACTTCATCATTGACCAGCAACAGGTAGACCGGCGTCAGAAACAAGATCACCAGGAAGTTCAACGTCCGCAGCAGCCGGAAATAATTGCCCGTCAGCTGCGGGAAATAGTAATCATCCACATCCTGCAGGAAGTCAAAGATTCCCACCGGAAGCAACATGACAGTTGGCGAATTATCAACGATGATGGCGATTTTTCCCTCGGCAATGTGGGCCGAAATGATATCCGGCCGCTGGGAGTACCGCACCTTTGGAAACGGATTAAACCTTCCCCCTGCCCACCGCTTTTTTCCTTCACGCCGGGTCATCATCAAAATCTTTTCCAGCAGGCTCTGATCTCCCACCGTCAGGGCGTCAAGATCTGGCTCCTGCTCCATCCCCCGCAGCAGTTTTTTCGTATGTTCCACCAGGGCCGGATCCGCTTTTCCCCGGATGTAGACCATGGCCACATCACTCTTGGACAGGTTTCCGATGCTGAAGTTCCGAAAGATCAGATTGTTATCCCTCAGCCGGCGGCGGATCAGGGCGATATTCTGCATGAAGCTTTCGGTGAATCCGTCTCTGGCGCCCCGCAGGCTTTTTTCTTTATCCGGCTCCTCCACCGACCGCAGCGGATAGTCCCTGGCATCGATGATGATGATCTGATCCAGACCTTCCACCATCAGCGGCACCAGTCCTGCATAAAGTCTGGCCTGAGCCTGTGCACAGCACTCCCGGATCTGCTGCTCCGTCCATGTTTTCGGCTCGCCCGCTGCCGGTCCATTCTCCGTCTTCGGCGCGGCCAGGGTCGCATCGAGAAAAGGCAGATGCCCCGCGATGAACCGGGAACTGGTCACGATCCCTTCCATATCCTCCGGCTGCACCTTCATCAGATAATCCATGACCCGCTGCATCAGCTCCCCGTCCGTGAGCCCATCCACAAAAAACATGGTCCCCTTCCGGCCCCCAATGATCACTTCCCGCTCCAGCAGGTCAAAACTCTCTCCCAGCGGAAGCTCCGCTTCCATGATCTTCAGATATTTTCCGTACATTTTCTCTATCCCCTTTATTGTATCGTCTTTCTCCCTCCGCGGTTTTCCAAAATCCCGGTTTTGTTTTCTAAAAGAAAACTTTTTGCCCTTTTCAGAAAACCGGCGACGTTTTTCTTCCATATTTTTCTTTTTACTTCCTTCTTTTACCATCAAAACCCGCTTTATGGGCAGTTTTTCACGTTCTTTGTGTTCCGGCTGCTCGAAAATTACGAAATGTTTTCCAAAATCCCGATTTTGTTTTCCAAAAGAAAACTTTTTGACCATTTTGGAAAACCGAGGGCCGCCGGGCCGGAAAACCGAGGGCCGCCGGGCTGGAAAACGGCCGCGGCACGGCGAACCGAAGGCCGCGGCGCCGAAAACCCCGGGCGCACGGATTTTGCGAAGAATCGAAGAAACATGGCTTTAATTTTCCCGAAATCTTGCTAATTTATCCGTTTTCCAGTATAATAAGTCCGTTAGTATGATTTTTTTACGGAGGTTTTCATAAATGGATTATCAGAAACTGGCGGAACTGCTGTTTCCGCACATTACAAAGACGCCGGAAGACTACGAAGCCATGTATCCGCAGCGGACTCTGCCGGAGGGTGCCAAGGTCACCCGTCTGGGGCCGAGCCCGACGGGATTCATTCATCTGGGCAACCTGT
>JAEDMR010000046.1 GCA_016302925.1 Bacillota bacterium | reverse complement strand
AACGGCTGGGAAAAGATCAAAAAAGCCTGTCAGGCCACAGAAGGACAGCTCCTGTATTACGATGGTGAAATGGTGCTGCAGCCACTGTTTTTCAGTTCCAGCGGCGGACAGACGGAAAATTCGGAGGACGTGTTTGTCAGCGCCGTGCCGTACCTGGTCAGTGTATCCAGCCCATATGAAGAAAACGCCACACACCGGGACGAGAAGACGAAACTCAGCCTGAAGGATTTTGCGAAGAAATTAAAGGAAGCCTTCCCGGAAAAAGATCTGGGAAAGATCAGCCGGCCGTCCATCAAGATTCTCAGCCGCACCGCAGGGGGCCGGGTGGAAAAGATGCAGGTGGGAGACGGAGCGGGCGGTATTCTGAAGGGCACGGAAGTCCGCAGGGCGCTGGGTCTGTCTTCGGCGCTGTTTGCCATCGAGTTCGACGGCAGCAATATCGTATTTACCTCCAGCGGCTCCGGCCATGGCGTTGGTATGTCTCAGTACGGGGCGGACGGCATGGCGAAGGAAGGGTATACTTATAAGGAGATCCTGACCCACTATTACAGTGGGACCCAGGTGTACTGAAACGCAGCCGGAGCGTGAGGATTTCTCTTGATTTATGCAGGAAGCCATTGTAAAATGAATGTGGTATGAAATATTCCTGCCTGCGAAGGAACAAGCAGGGAAAGGCAAACAGAAAGGAACGGAAATGGCGGATTTAAAATTTTTGAATTTACTGGCGAAAGACTACCCGAACATTCGCGCGGCATCGGCAGAGATTATCAATCTCAATGCGATTCTTGCACTTCCGAAAGGAACGGAGTACTTTCTCAGTGACCTGCACGGGGAGCACGAGGCATTCATTCATATGCTGAAAAGCGCCTCCGGGACCATCAAGTCGAAGATTGATGAGCATTACGGCGCAGTCCTCAGCGAGAAAGACAGAGAGGATCTGGCAGCGCTGATCTATAATGCGGAGGCAGAACTGAAGCGGCGGAAGGTTTCCGAGCGGAACTTTGACGACTGGTGCGCTACGGCGATTTATCGTTTAATTACGATCTGTAAATCGGTTTCGACGAAATACACCCGCTCCAGAGTGCGGCAGCGGCTTCCGAAGTATGCCGGCTACAGTATCGACGAACTGCTTCACGCAGACGACGAAGCCAACCGTTCCCATTACTACAGTGAGATCATCAACTCGGTGGTGCAGTACGGCATGGCAGAAGAATATATCATTGAGCTGACCGAAGCCATCAGCCGCCTGGCTGTAGACAAATTACATATTATCGGCGATATTTTCGACCGTGGCGCCCATCCGGATTCCATCATGGATTTCCTGATGAACTACCATGAAGTGGACTTCCAGTGGGGCAACCACGATATCGTCTGGATGGGTGCGGCTACAGGCAACTGGGCATGCATCACCAATGTGCTGCGGATGAATATCAGCTATAACAACTTCGATATGCTGGAAGTGGGCTATGGAATCAACCTGCGGCCGCTGGCCACCTTCGCGGAGAAGGTTTATGGCGACGATCCGTGCGAAAAGTTCCGGCCGCATATTCTGGATCGGAATAAGTTCGACCCGGTGGATGAGGAACTGGCGGCGCGGATGCATAAAGCCATTGCCGTCTGCCAGTTTAAGGTAGAAGGACAGCGGATCCTGGCACATCCGGAATACCATCTGGAGAACCGGCTGCTTCTGGACAAAATCGATCTGGCGGCAGGCACGGTGGAGATTGAGGGCAACGTATGGCCGCTGCGGGATACCAACTTCCCTACACTTGACCCGAAGGATCCGTACAAGCTGACCCGGGAAGAGGAAGACATGCTGAATGCGTTGGAAGCGTCCTTCCTGAATTCCGAAAAGCTGCAGGCACATATCCGGTTCCTCTACAGTCATGGCGCTCTGTATCAGAAGATCAACGGAAACCTGCTGTACCACGGCTGCATTCCGATGACGGAGGATGGGGAGTTCGAAGAAGTGGAGCTGAACGGCGTGCGTCTGAAGGGAAAGGCACTCATGGACTATCTGGACGACCAGGTGCGGAAAGCGTACTTCGAGCCGAAGGAAAGCGATGAGACCGGACGGTCCGGAGACCTGATGTGGTATCTGTGGCTGGGCGGCAATTCTCCGCTGTTCGGTAAGGAAAAGATGACCACCTTCGAGCGGCTGTTCGTCGCAGATAAGGCGAGTCATAAGGAACCGACCCGCCCGTATTACCGGCTGATCAAGACCAGAGAAGCCTGCGAGAAGATCCTGCGGGAATTCGGACTGGATCCGAGCCGGTCCAAGATTCTCAACGGCCATGTGCCTGTGAAGATCAAAGACGGCGAAAGCCCGATCAAGGGCGGCGGACTGCTTTATGTCATTGACGGCGGAATCTCCAAGGCATATCAGAAGCAGACGGGAATCGCAGGATATACGTTCATCTTCAATTCCAGGTTCATGGCTCTGGCAGAGCACAAACCGTATGAACCGCTGCAGGCCGATGGAACCCAGGTATTCCATTCTCCTGTAATCCGTATCGTGGAAACCATGCCGGAACGCCTCCTGATCATCGACACGGACCAGGGTGCAGAGCTGGTGCAGCGGGTACAGGATCTTACAGATCTGGTGGCCGCGTATAAGAAGGGTCTGATCAAAGAAGTATATCAGTAAAATCCTGGCAGAGTATTAGCGGAGTCTTAACGGCTCCGCTATTTTTCTTAGCATCTTTTTAAACACTGAGGTGATATAATAAAACGTGGGAAAGAAAATGGGTGATGTGTTTCCTTTCTGTATGTGGGTAAAAGTGTGTGTGTTTAATGGATATGGAAAAGGGAAGGGCAGGCGTCGTTCTGCTTTTTCCTTTTTTTGTTATCAAAGAAGGGCTGTGGTCTGAAACCGGCTGCAAAAAAGCACAAAAAAAGATAATACCGGCTGTACCTTTCGCTTTCATCATTTCTCTGGCCTGTCTTACTGCTCCCAATCGAATCTTATCATCATTCAGATCTGCGGGAAACGGCCCTCATACCATACAGCCGGTATTACCAATTATTCACCTGTTCTGTCATATCCTTGGGACTCACCCCCTTACGTTCGTTTTCATAAACCCAAGCGCATGCTCTTTACCTCTTGCGAATGATGCTCGCCTTTCGATGCATCTTCGATGTATGTAAACGCTTTATCGCTTTTCTTGAGGAAAGAATACCACGTTTTGCAGCAGAAGTCAAGCATAAATGCATAAAAATTCACGAAGTATTATGTATACTTACATAATGATATTTTTCGGAAAAAACTGTTGTATTTTTCACAAGCCGGTGCTATAATACCCTGCGGAGACAGTATTCGGAAGGAGTTTTCCGAAACTGTACTCTGAACTATTTACAGATAAAGACAATACAATATGAAAATCTTATGATGCGGCGAGCTTATATTTGAAAGAAATAAGACTCAGAAGAACGTAAGAGCATTTTTACTATTTTTACTTTGCGAAACTTTCCTTCTGAGCAGGCTCAGAAGGTTTTTTTATTGTTGCGCGGAAGGAGAAACAAGGCATGACAATACAGCTATTAAAAGGAAAAATTCACCGCGCCGCCGTGACCCAGGCGGAACTGGATTACGTGGGAAGCATTACCGTGGATGAAGCGCTGCTGGAGGCATCCGGCATCCGGGAGTATGAAAAGGTCCAGATCGTAGACGTAAACAACGGCAGCCGGTTTGAGACCTATACCATCTGCGGCGAAAGAGGCAGCGGAATGATCTGTCTGAACGGCGCTGCTGCACGGTGCGTCAGTGTGGGCGATAAGATCATTATCATGGCCTACGCAGATATGAGCGAGGAGGAAGCCGAACACCACAGACCGAAGGTCGTCTTCGTAGACGAAAACAATCACATCAGCCGTCTGACAAGCTATGAGAAACACGGCCGGCTGGAAGATATGGAATAAGAGCAGAAAGAAACAGAGAGGAAGAGAACAATGCAGGTAACGAAAACCGTAGACGAAACAAGAGCAATCATCAAAGCATGGAAAAAAGAAGGACTGACCATCGGCCTGGTGCCGACCATGGGCTTTCTCCACGAAGGACACGCCAGCCTGATCCGGAAAGCCAGAGAAGAGAACGACCGTGTGGTGGTGTCGGATTTTGTGAACCCGACCCAGTTCGGACCGACCGAAGACCTGGCCGCTTATCCGAGAGATTTTGAAAGAGACAGCCAGCTTTGCGAAAGCCTGGGTGCGGATCTGATCTTTCACCCGGAACCGGAAGACATGTATGACAATCCGTGTGCCTATGTGTCTATCGAGAAGCTGTCCGACAATCTGTGCGGTCTGACCCGTCCGATCCACTTTCGCGGCGTCTGCACCGTGGTATCCAAGCTGTTCCACATCGCAGCTCCGGATCGGGCATATTTCGGGGAGAAGGATGCTCAGCAGCTGGCCATCATCCGCAAAATGGTGAAGGACCTGAACTTTGATATCGAAATCGTAGGCTGCCCGATTGTCCGGGAAGAAGACGGACTGGCCAAATCCTCACGGAACACCTACCTCAGCCCGGAAGAGCGGAAGGCGGCACTGTGTCTGTCCCGCAGCGTGGCAAGAGGCAAGGAAGTCATCCGGGAAGGCATGAAGGCAGAGCAGCTGCTGGCAGAAATGCGTGCCGTGATTGAAGCGGAGCCGCTGGCGAAGATCGACTATGTCTCCGCAGTGGATGCCCTGACCATGGAAAATGTGGAGGTCATCGACCGTGACGTGCTGGTGGCCATGGCAGTCTATATCGGCAAGACCCGCCTCATTGACAACTTCAGCTGGCAGCTGCCCCAGAGCCGGTAAGCAGGAGGCACGGGAATGGAAAAGAAGAGCGTGCTGGAACGGATTTCACAGGTCAGCGCTTTCCTCTCAAAATATATCGGCCTGATTATCATTCTTCTCTCGGTGATTGCCTTTTTCAAGCCGTCCGGCTTCGCCTGGGCCACCAGCTATACCTCCTGGTTTCTGGGGGTGGCCATGTTCGGCATGGGGCTGACCATCAGCGGAAAGGATGTGCAGGTGGTATTTACCCGGCCGAAGGAGGTGCTGGTGGGCTGCATTGCCCAGTATGCCATCATGCCCCTGGCTGCATGGCTGCTGGCAAGTGCTATGAATCTGCCGGCAGATCTGGCCCTGGGTGTGATCCTGGTAGGGTGCTGCCCGGGCGGAACGGCGTCCAACGTGATTACCTATATCGCAGGGGGTGACGTGGCACTGTCTGTAGGCATGACCACAGTATCTACCCTGATTGCCCCGCTGATGACACCGGCTCTGGTTTATCTGCTGGGCGGTGCCTGGGTGGAGGTTTCCTTCCTGGCCATGGTTTCCTCCGTGGTGAAGGTGGTGCTGGTGCCGGTGCTGCTGGGCATTGTGCTTCACAGCCTGTTTGGCAGTTTCATTCAGAAGATCTCCGGCATTCTGCCGCTGATCTCCGTGGTTTCCATCGTCATGATCATTGCAGGCATCGTGGCCAACAACGCAGAAAAGATTCTCAGCTGCGGCGCCCTGGTGCTGCTGGTGGTTATCCTTCACAACGGCATCGGCCTGCTGCTGGGACTGGGAGCAGGGAAACTGCTGGGCTCCTCCTATGAAAAGGAAACGGCCATCGCCATTGAGGTAGCCATGCAGAACAGCGGCCTGGCGGTCTCGCTGGCTGCGGCCAACTTCGCGGCCAACCCGCTGGCCACCCTGCCGGGGGCCATTTTCAGCGTGTGGCATAACATATCCGGATCCATGTTCGCCAGCCTGCGCCGCAGGAAGGTGAGCGGTCCGCAGAAAGCAGGCAGCACGGGACAGGCAAACATGTCATAAAAAAGAAAACTGCAGCAAGCCCCGACGTATCATCCGGCGGGATCTTGCTGCAGTTTTTTCGATTCTATCTGGAAGCGGGAGAAAAAAACGTTTATAATATAGAGAGAACGGAAAACGAGGGGGAAAACATCTTATGAGAGAACAATTGAAAGCGCTTCGCTGCCGGATGAAGGAAGCGGAGATTGACGCATATCTGATACCGACCACGGATTTTCATGGCTCTGAGTATGTAAACGAATATTTTACCTGCCGGAAATTCATGTCCGGCTTTACAGGCTCGGCGGGAACTCTGCTGGTGATGGAGGACTGGGCCGGTCTGTGGACGGACGGCCGGTATTTCCTCCAGGCCGAAGCCCAGCTTGCCGGAAGCGGAATCCTGCTGATGAAGGAACGGGAACCGGGTGTGCCGACCATAGAAGAATATCTGCGCGCCCATCTTCCGGACGGAAGCTGCATAGGTTTCGATGGGCGGGTCGTAGACTGCCAGGCCGCGGATCGGTTTGCGCAGAACTGCCGTCTGAAGTGGGACGTGGATCTGGTAGGCGAAATCTGGAAAGAACGACCGCCTCTCCTTGCAGAGCCGATCTATGAGATCCCTTTGACTGTGACGGGAGAGACTGCGGTATCAAAGCTTGGAAGACTGCGAGCGGCTGTGACGGAAGCGGGGGCTGACATGCATCTGATCACCCGGATGGAGGAAATAGCCTGGCTGTATAACCTGCGGGGAAATGATGTGGAAAATACACCGGTTTTCTTTTCGTTCCTGCTGATGAAACCGGAAGGGGAAATCCTCTATGTGCTGGACGAAACCTTCTGCCGAAGCGAGGCTGCAGCCCGACTGCCGGAAACCACGAAGCTGCGCCCGTATTTTCAGATTTTCGAAGATTTGAAGTATCTGGAAGAAGGCAGGCTCCTTCTCAGCCGCAGCGGCACCCGTTATGCCATGGTGCAGTGCCTGCCGCAGCAGGTGAAAGTCATAGACGGAGCCGATCCGGCGGAGATGATGAAAGCCATTAAAAATGAAGCAGAGATTCGTGCCACGAGGGAAGCACACCGAAGAGACGGTGCTGCCATGGTAAACTTCCTCTGCTGGCTTAAACACAGAGTTTCACAATGTGCTGCCGGTGAAGATACGGGACTGACGGAAATCTCAGCAGCGGACCGGCTGCTGCAGTTCCGAAAGGCGCAGAAAGGTTTCAAAGACCTGAGCTTCACCACCATCGCCGGATATGGACCCAACGGTGCCATCATTCATTATGCTCCGACGCCGGAAACCGATGCAAAGCTCCTGGCAGAAGGCTTTCTGCTGGTGGATTCCGGTGGTCAGTACGAAGACGGTACCACGGATATTACCAGAACCATTGCCCTGGGGCCGCTGACTCGTGAAATGAAGGAAAACTATACCTGCGTTCTGAAGGGCCATATTGCACTGGCATCGGCTCGTTTCCCGGAAGGAACCTTCGGTCTGGAACTGGATCAGATGACCCGACGTCCGCTGCAGGAAAAAGGCCTGGATTACAACCACGGCACCGGACACGGCGTCGGCCATTTGCTCAGTGTCCATGAGGGACCGAACACCATCAGCCTGCGGGGAGCCGGAAGTTTGATTCTGGACGGCATGATTACCAGTGACGAGCCGGGCGTGTATCTGGCAGGCCAGTATGGAATACGGCTGGAAAACGAGATCCTGTGCAGAAGGGGAGAGGACGGCCTGCTGGAATTCGAACCACTGACCTGGTGCCCATGGGAGCGAGAAGCGATTCTGCCGGAGTTACTGACCGACGAAGAAAGGCAGTGGCTCAATGACTACCACCGGCAGGTGCGGGAGACGCTGCTCCCACTGCTGGACGGTGAAGCGGCAGAATGGCTGACGGAACAGACCATGCCGATTTAGCCGGCATCAGTCGGTGACATGGGTTTGGATCCGGATCTCCAGAATATCATCCATGGGGATCCGTGTACCGTCCTGCAGGATGATGCAGCGTTCAAAAGTATCCGCTTTCTTTATGAAGCCTGCGGCAGTTCGATAAGAACCGCCGCTTTTTTTCGTGTCGGGAATGAACCAGGTGACAGAAATTTTCGCCCCGGGTCCAGGCTGCTGCAGGATGGTCTGCAGTGTCTGATCCAGCACTGTCTTTTCCTCTTCGCTCAGATGAATTTTTTCGCCGGTCAGCCGTGCGGTTTCTTTCACTGCGGCATCATAGCCGGTCAGGGCGGCGAAAGGTGCAAACTGGGCAGCCCGGTCTTCCCTCGGCATCTGTGGATGCTTGCGGGAAACGGGATGGGGCAGTCCGATGATATCGTCGTAAGGTCCTGTGCTCATGCCTTATGCCCTCCGATCTGATTGTTTCTATCTATGGCCGTGGCCCCGTCTTCCAGGTTCATGGCCTTTAAAATGGAATTCTTTCCGAATTTTTTCTTAATGTCCAGCATGGCCTGCTGCATCTGACGCTCTTTTTCCAGATCGGCTTCCTCTGCCGCCTTCTTCTCTTCTTCCTCCGCCAGATCCGTAAACAGGCTCAGCTGCTGTTCTCCGGTGTCTTGGGGCACGTCTGCGGCCGCCAGCACCCGGCAGGCTGTCAGATTCAGACGACGGATCAGAAGCCCGGGATCGACGATTTTGTCATAAAGTGCAGTGACACCTCCCAAAATCTTTTTGCCCGAGGATGTGTACCAGTCCAGGTTTGCGGTGCCGTGTGCATGTTTCGGAACCGTGCGCCCGTAATGATCTGTGGTGACCGCACCCTGATACGCCTTCCGACGCTGCGGATCGGAGAGGTTTTCGATGTCGTAGCCTACCATAAGCACAAGTTGGTCGGTCATCAGTCCCTTATCCACCAGATCCAGTGCCAGGGCATCTGCCATTTCCTGCACCACCAGCCGGGCGGCCTCGAAGGTATACGGGTGCTGCAGCACCTGACCGGAGCCGATGCTGTTTGAATCGGGACGGTAGGACTTGATGTCCGCCATGGTGCAGGGTTCCCAGCCCCAGGCATGATCGATGAGCAGTTCCGCGTTTACTCCGAACAGCTTGTAGAGAAGATCTTCATTATGATAGTCTGTTGGCTTCCCGATGGAGCACCGGGCAATATCACCCATGGTGTACATGCCGTGGGATTCCAGCTTTTTCGCATAGCCCCGGCCCACACGCCAGAAGTCTGTCAGTGGACGGTGGGTCCAGAGGGAGCGGCGGTAGCGCATTTCATCAAGCTCCGCGATGCGGACGCCGTTTTCATCCGGGGGGATATGTTTCGCCTCGATGTCCATGGCAATCTTACAGAGATACAGGTTCGTGCCGATTCCCGCCGTGGCTGTGATGCCGGTGGACTTCAGCACATCCAGAATCATTTTCATGGCCAGCTGCCTGGCAGGGATTCCGTATGTTTTCAGATAGTCCGTCACATCCATGAAAACCTCGTCGATGGAATAGACATGAATATCCTCCGGTGCGATATATCGCAGATAGACATTGTAAATGTCGGTGCTGCATTTCATATAATGGGCCATCCGGGGCGGTGCAGTGATATAGTCTGCAGATAGTCCCGGATCAGCCTCCAGCTCTGTACTGCTGCAGGAGGAGCCGGTAAACCTGCGGCCCGGAGCATGCAGCAGCCTTTCGGCATTTACCTCACGCATTCTCTGCACCACTTCAAACAGTCGGGGTCTGCCGGGGATTCCATACGACTTCAGAGAAGGGGAGACAGCAAGACAGATGGTCTTTTCTGTCCGGCTGGGATCTGCCACCACCAGGTGGGTGGTCATAGGATCCAGATTTCGCTCCATGCACTCCACGGAAGCATAGAATGACTTCAGATCGATGGCGATATACGTTCTGCCTGCGGCATCTTTCGAATCGGCCATGGCGGCACCTCTCCTTTCCTCAAAGATGATTACTGCAATCGACAGAATTAAGAACAGACGTTCTCAATGGAATTATACACGAAAACCGGACAAAAGGGAAGAGGAAAATTAAAAGAAAAATAAACAAAAGAAAACCGCTGAACTTGTTGAAATTCAGCGGTTTTTTGGTGCGCCATGAGGGACTCGAACCCCCAACCTTCGCATTCGTAGTGCGCGACTCTATCCAATTGAGCTAATAGCGCATATACTTGTTCTAGGAACTCGTACCACATTATTATAACGAATAGATGGCGGTTTGTCAAATAAAAATCACCGATATTTTGAATTTTTTTCGAATTATCACGAATTGTTTTGAATTCGCCTTTTTCGCTTTCGCTGGCTTCACCTCAAACCCATACATATTCATCAAAAAAATGCGAAAAAGTATGTGTTGTTTTCTTCATAACAGCCGGATTTTAAGAAAATAAGCGGAATTTCCCTGAAAAATCTCTAATTTTCAGAGATAATCCCGCATTTTTTAAACTGTGACACGACCCTTTTGCGATATTTTACCTGAATAAGTATGTGTTTGACATGACGAACCATCGTAAAGGGATGCGAACTGTCCCGCTGGTGCTTGAACTCCGCTAATTTTTGCTCCGAAAAAATTCAGCACTTGGCAGGGCGGGGGATTCAGTTGTATACTAATAGTATCTTAGCAGAAGTTTTACAGGAGGATGAAAGAATGGGCGACAGCAAGAACAGGAATATGTATATGGGGACAGCGGCAGATGATTTCAGAACGATGATTGAGGAGACGGCAGAGTCACTGGCACCGGAACTGAAAAAGCTGGCGCTGGATATTCACGACAATCCGGAACTGGGACATCAGGAGTTTAAAGCCTGCGGATGGCAGGCGGAGATGCTGCGAAAGTATGGTTTTGAAGTTGAGGTGGGATTTGAAGGAATCCCGACTGCATATAAGGCGGTGTATCGAAGCGGAGCCGGCGGACAGAGCGGCGCGACCAACGGACAGAGCAGGACCGGTGAACAGGCCTGCAGTGCAGCCCGCGGCCCGAAGATTGCCATGCTGGCAGAGTATGATGCGCTGCCGGATTTGGGGCACGGCTGCGGACATAACCTGATCGCCATGATCAGTGTGGGTGCGGGACTGGTGATCCGCAAGCTGGTGGACCAGCTGGGCGGGGAGATTCATGTGATCGGCACCCCGGCGGAGGAGACGGCAGGTGCCAAGGTGGAAATGGCACGAAAAGGTGCATTTCAGGAATATGACGCCGTCATGATGGCCCATCCCATGCACGAGAATTTTACTTCCATGGATACCCTGGCCATGTACTGCAGAACATTTGAGTTCTTCGGGAAGACAGCTCATGCGTCGGCGGCGCCTTATGAAGGCTGCAACGCACTGGATGCGGTGATCAATTTCTTTAATCTGGTGAACGCCCTGCGGCAGCAGACAAAGCCGGATGCCAGGATTCACGGCATCATTACAAACGGCGGTGTGGCACCGAATGTGATTCCGGATTACACTTCGGCACTGTTCTACATCCGGGCAGAAAAGGTAGCCTATGTGGAAGAGCTGCTGAAAAAAATCACCGCCTGTGCGGAAGCAGCGGCACTGGGCACCGGAACCACAGTAAAGATTTCAAAAGCAGAAGAAGATTTCAAGGACACCTGCAGCAACCTGTACCTGGCCGGCCTGGCATGCAGACAGCTGGAAAAGCTGGGCGTTGCGATCCCGAATCCGGGAAGAACCGTGATTCCCGGTTCCTCCGATCTGGGAGATGTAAGCTATCAGTGCCCGGCGATCCAGCTTTGCTGCGGTATGGGCCGGGACGAGGGAGAAGGACAGTACGGACCGCATACCATCGAATTCGCACGCCATGCCGGTTCAGAGCAGGCACTGGAGAACGCCATCGCTTTCGTGAAGGGCTTTGCCATGACGGCGGCAGAACTGCTGACCAATCCGGATCACCTGACGGAAATCCGCAGGGAATTCGAAAAAATCATACAGGTCTAAGCAGAAAGGAGAAAACTTGCACATACCAGCATTCATATCCGATCTGGCGGTCATGATGCTGACCGCCGGAGCAATCACCATATTATTTCGAAAAATCAAACAACCTCTGATCCTGGGGTATATCCTGGCCGGGTTTCTCACCAGCCCGTATTTTCCCCTGTTCATGACTGTGGAAGATACGGAAGCCAT
>JAEDMR010000045.1 GCA_016302925.1 Bacillota bacterium | reverse complement strand
CCTATGAAAGCGAAGATACGAAGGGGCGGCGGTCTGTTTGTTTTGCTGGCCGCCGCCACAGCTTGGCTGATTCTGCGGGAATACCAGCTGGATGAAATACTGGCTGCCTGCAGCAGGGCACGGCCCGCCTGGCTGCTGGCAGCCGTACTGATGATGGGACTTTTTTTCCTCTGTGAGGCGGTCAATCTGGGCCGGGGCCTGGAGCTGTCAGGCAGCCGGCCGGGAAAACGTCGGCTGCTGTTTTATGCGCTGACCGGGTTTTTCTTCAGTTCCATCACGCCGTCCGCCTCCGGCGGACAGCCCATGCAGCTCTACTATATGCACCGGGACGGCATCCCAGCTTCAAGAGGCGTCCTGGCACTGATGACGGAGCTGGCATCGTTTCAGACCGCTGCAGTGCTGCTGGCTGCAGGGGGCGCAGGACTGTATTTCTGCCATGACAATGCGAAGCTTCCGGGCGGCATGGGGCTTCCGAGCGGCATGGGCCTTACCGGCGGCATGGGACTTTCGGACAGCACCGGTTTTTCCGGCTGCAGCGGCATCGTCTGGCTGTTTCTGGCCGGCGTGGGGCTGAATTTGCTGATTCTTACAGGGCTTCTGCTGATTCTGTTTTCCCGCCGGGCAGTGAAGTGTTTCCTTGCAGCAGCCTTCCGCCTGCCCCGGCTGTCTGCAGCGCAGAGGCGGAAGCTGCTGGGCAGCGCAGCTGCCTGGCGCAGGGCGGCTGCCGCCCTGCGGAAATCCCCGAAGACCGCCGTAAAGCTGGTCAGCACATCGATGGTGCAGCTCTGCGGATTTTGCTCCGTGCCATGGCTGATTGTCCGGAGTCTGTCTGTGGAAGGGCTGAGCCTGCCGCTGACGGCGGGAACCCAGGCCATGCTGTACGTGTCGGTGTCGTCGCTGCCGCTGCCTGGTGCGGTCGGCGTGACCGAGGGCGGATTTTCTGTGCTGTTTCAGGGGCTTTTCCCGTCGGCTCTTCTGGGCTGCGCCATGATTCTCAGCCGACTGGCTTCCTTTTACGTTCCGCTGGTCGTCAGCGGGCTTGGCTTTCTGACAATGAAAAATGACGCAAACTGAGGTTTTCTACCTTCGCGTCATTTTTCTGTCTCTACAGCCGGAAACCCATCCGCTCTTCGATTTCCGCAGCACCGGCCAGGACCGATGCCTGAATGGAGGCCACGCCCTTTCCCCGTTTCATGCGGCTGACCGGGCCGGATACGCTGATGCCGCCAATCATTTTTCCTTCCGGATTGCGGATCGGGGCGGCCACGCAGAGCAGTCCGTATTCATATTCTTCATTATCCAGACTGTAACCCTGCTGACGAATCTGCTGCAGTTCCGCCTTCATTTCCTCCTCGGTGGTAATGGTGCTGTCCGTCTTCTGTTCCGGTTTCATGCGCCGGAAATAGTCGTGAAGCTGTTCCTCTGTCATTTCGCTGAGAAACAGCTTGCCCAGGCCCGAGCAGTACAGGTCGAAGACCGGCTGCAGCCCCAGAACCAGAAGCGAAGCCTGGCCCTTCACATTTTCCAGGATGAGCACGCGATCCTCGAAGCAGGTGCCCAGGTTGACCCCTTCTCCCGTTTCTTCGGCGACCCGTTCCATCACCGGACGTGCAATTTCTTCGAGTTTCAGTTTGCCGGCCACCTGCTTGCCTGCCTGCAGAAAGAACAGACCCAGACGGTATCGGTCGCTGGCTTCGTCTTTCTGGATCCAGTTCCAGCTTTGCAGGGTATATAACACGCGGAAGATGGTGGATTTGGACATGCCGGTCTGCCGCGCAATCTCGGAAATCCCGGCTTCCCCGCCTTCTTTCGATATGACATCCACCACCTGACATGCTTTTTCAATCATCGGTATGGTATTGTAATTCTCTTTCTCGCTCATGATGCATCACTCTTTCTGACTTTCCGGCTCCCGCAGATGGTGTTTCTGCCCGTGGAGATGATGTTTCTATACTCCCGGACGATGTTCTCACGCACGCCCCATTATCAATTTCAGTTTACCACAACACCGTTCTCCCGTCAAAGGATATCCCTCCGTCAAAAGATGTCATTTCTCCCACATGCAAACAGGGGCCGCCTGTCCCGGCAGCCCCCATTTGCGTAGTTTGGGTAATTTGAATATATGTGTATGATTTATGTGTTTTTCAGGTGTACAGGAATCCCTTCCGGAATTTCTGCAGGAATCCCTGTCGGAATTTTTGCAGGAATATTTCTTTCTACCGGAAAAGCTCCATTTTTTCGATCCGGTCGAAAACCTCTTTCAGCTTGTCCACCCCCACCGTGCAGGCCAGGCGGAGATACCCTTCCCCGCAGGCACCGAAGGTATCCCCCGGCAGCGTCAGCACATGAGCTTCTTTCAGAATCCGGTCCGCAGCCTCCACCGAAGTCAGCCCCGTCTCCTTGATATTCACAAAGAGATAGAAGGTACCTCTGGCTTCCATAACAGACATCTTCGGAATCGCGTTGATCCGCTGGATGGCATAGCAGACACGTTTCTTGTATTCTTCAATCATCGGCGGCTGAATCCGCTTCCGGTCACGAATGGCATAGATGGCAGCCCGCTGGGATACCGACGGTGCCGTAAATACCACGTTTTCGTTGATGGTCTGAATGGTGGAGACCAGATAATCCGGTGCGATGATATTGCCCACACGCCAGCCGGTCATGGTGAAATTCTTGGAGAAGGAATTGATGGTGATGGTCCTTTCCCGCATGCCCGGCAGGGACATGATCGGCACGAATTCCTCCGCATAGCTGAAGCTGCCGTAAATATCATCAGCGATCACCAGCAGATCATATCGTTTCGCAATTTCCGCCACCTTCTCCAGAGACTCCCGGTTAAAGCAGTTTCCCGTCGGGTTGTTCGGCGTGTTAATGACGATGGCCTTGGTCCGCTCTGTGATCAGGCCCTCCAGTCTTTCCAGATTGACCTGAAAGCCTTCCTCTTCATAGGTATCCAGCACCACAGGAATTCCCCGCGCCAGCTCAATCTGCTGCGGATACGGTGTGAAGTACGGTGCATGGATGATGACCTCATCCCCGTCATCCAGAATGGCTTCCAGCGCCAGGTACATAGCCAGGCATCCGCTGGCAGTGACGAAAATTTCTTTATTTTCCACTTCCAGACCGTAATCTTCCCGGTACATCTGCGCGATGGCTTCCTTCAGTTCCGGGTCGCCGCTGAAATCCGTGTATTTGGTGTGGCCTGCCTTGGCATCGGCCATGGCATGTTCGATGACCTGCGTATCGGTGATCAGATCGGGATCTCCCAGACTCAGATTGATACAATCGTCAAAACTCTTCGCCAGGGCATCCGACTGCCCCATGGCAGTGCTGGTGTCTTTCCAGTACCGCTTGGAAATAAACTTATGTTTCATAATACTCGCTTCCTTTAAAACTTCGCTTTCTTGGAACGCCGTTCCAAGAATAAAAATAACACGTCGTTCGTTTTTTGTCAACTGTCTTTTTCACGTTTTCTTCACAAAATTTTCACGCCCGGTTTTTTTCATAGTCCCTTGCCAGATTGGACCGCAGGGCCTCGCACTCCGCATCCGACAATCCAAGCTTCTTCATATACCGCTTGGCGGCAGCGACCAGGTCCACCTTAGCCAGATCCGTGCTGTCGGAAGAATAGGTAATCATCCGCAGTGTGGAATCGATATTGCTGTTCTTGACTGCCATGTACTGTTCGCTGTCTTTCTCCAGGTGATAGTAGTTAATATAGGTCTGCATGTAGTCTTCCACTACCTGCTCATAGGACGCGCCCATGTAGCAGGCCAGCAGAGCGGAAACAAAGCCTGCCCGGTCCTTTCCCTCATCGCAGTGAACCAGATACGGTCCCTCATTGGCGATGAAAAAGCGCAGGCCCTCCGCCAGACCCTCCTGAAAGTCCTCCGCAGCAAAGTCCAGGCTCAGGTTCAGTGCTTTCACCTGACCGGCCTGATACAGCGACGCATAATACGGAGAATCAAAGTCCTCCTGGGCGATGTAGCCGGCGATATCCGCATCGGAGTTTGCCAGGTTCATCACTGTCCGGATACCGTTTGACTCCACGAAGTCATCCGCATAAGCGGCACGGTTTAATTCATTATTGATGGGATTACTGCTGCGGAACAGGGCGTTCTCCCCCAGGTCCCCGGCAGCGATGTTGCGGAAGTTTGCGAAAATCTGGTCGGAATCGTAGTCCGCACGATCGTTGGTCCTCACCAGCTGATGAATGAGATATTGGTCATGGTAGCCACCCTTCTCACCCATGGAAATGGAAAACACAAAATCCTCCAGGTTCCTGCCATCAGGGAACACCCATGTGAAGGACTTGTCCTCCGCGGTAATCTTTTCTGCAATACCGCCGTCAGTGGCGAAATCTCCCATATTAATCGCAAGAATCAGCCCTTCGTCTTTATCGCAAGCCACATACGAACCGCTTTCCACGTCAGAATAATTGGTGCAAAAGGGAATCTGCCAGGTCTTTTCGTCCATGGTCACGGTAAGGATATCACCGTAGGCATAACCAGCCTCCTGCAGCTTCTCCGGCTCCACATCCAGAACAATATTCCCATATTTTTGAATCTCCTGAACCCCGGTTTCAAATGTCGGATAAGAAATCTTTTCAGAGGATACAAATAGAGCCAATCCGATCATCAGTACCGCAATCAGCAATAATGCAGCAATCAGCACCAGGGATTTCTTTTTTCTCACAGTGTCTTTCCCTCCTTTCAGATCGCAGTCAGAGCAGTCAGATTTCTTTTTTCAATTCTACCATTCAGAACCGTATGCTGCAAGTTTAAATGACGAAAAACGGGCAGCCGCATTAACGCAAACTGACATCGGTATAAACTGACGTTGTATAGAATTCTTAAATTCCCGGATTCATACAACCTCACGACCGAAAAACGAAAAAAACAGTGCAAAATGTTGTATGAAGCATTGAATTTAATCAATTCATACAACGTAATTTCGAAAATCTTCACATTCCGTTGTAGAAATCACGAAAAGGAGTGAAATCATACAACATTGCACCTTGTTTTTTCGCCGTTTTCATGTCGAAAAAAAGGAATGTTGTAATTTCATTCAGAAAGAACGAAACCATACAACATCGTCCTCTGGTTCCTTTGGCGGAGACCTGAACAGCAATGTTTTTGCATGTAGATTTTACATGAAAAGAGGGCAGCCACCCTAACGGTGAAAGTCCGTTCATGCGCCCCCTTCTCTTATGGTCTCTTTTACGCCCGCTCTGGCCAGCTGCGCACGATGACGGCGCCGACCCGTTCCATATCCTCCATATTGGCCTTCTGAATCTCCGGTGTATTGGAGGAGCAGCACTGCTCCAGAATCACCGTGTGATAGTCCAGGGAAATGGCATCATAGCAGGTGGTCCGCACGCAGTTGGGTGTGGTAGTTCCAGTGAGGATCACGGTGTCGATCTTTTTCCGGCGAAGGATCAGATCCAGCTCCGTCTGGAAAAATGCACTCCACCGCGGCTTGATGATCACGTAGTCCTCCGGCCGGCGCACCAGTCCGTCCGGCTCCTCGATGCTGTTTACGCCGGTGGAATCCGGTCCCAGAGGACGGCCAGCCGCGTCCCAGACCGGATAGCGGGTAAATTCCACATCGCTGCCGTCCTGCCGGTAGATCCGCTTCACCCAGAATACCGGAATCCCTTCTGCCCGAGCTTCCTCTGCCGCCCGGTTGCAGGCAGGCACCGTTGCCTTGGCCATGGCGATGCAGTGGCCGCCCTCCGGCTCCACGAAAGCCTTCTCCATATCAATGATGATCAGCGCCGTCCTGTCCGGATCCACCGCCCGGCCTGCGGCATTTCGTATGGTTTTTAACATCTTGCTCCCCTTCCTCTCACGTTTTGCAACAGGTCTGATACATTCTGCCAAAAAAACACTACCCCAGTCCGGACATTTTGTCAATCACCTTTTCTGATGTTTTCAGACATGCTTTCCCGCAGACTCTTCCCGCATCCCTTCCACTGTCCTCTGAAACAGCGGATGGCAGGTCCAGCGCGACAGACGTTCCACCAGATCTTCGGCCGTGCGGATTTTGTCAAGTATCTCGTCTGTGCCGTAATACGCCAGGTCCCAGGCCGGGTATACCGTCTCCACCGTGCCGGACAGGCAGAGTGTCTCCAGGCGCTGCAAGCTTACCGCACTGTCTTTTCCGGAAACCCAGATGGGGATATCGTCCGGCACCGGAATGGCGTCTCCTGTGAAGATGCACCGTTCTTCCTCCAGAAGGTAGGACAAATCGCCTCTGGAATGGCCCGGCGTTTCCTCCACTCGCAGGGTCAATCCCGGCTCCGGCTGCAGCACCTCGCCATCCGCCAGCGTCCTGTTTACCTGCACCGGTCCTCCCGTAAGCTGATGAAAGTTTGGAATGGGCCGGTTTCGGAACTGCAGTCCGGTATCCTCAATCCAGGGCTTTTCCCCTTCGCTGGCATAGACCATGCAGCCGCTTCGCGCCTGGATCTCTGCCGGACCGCTTCTATGTACTGATCATATTCGCCCCGCCCCCGCTGGGTGTCGATGTAGGTGTCGATGAGAAAAAAAACATGCCATTGGAATCCTCCTTTTCTGTTGTGCAAGTGTTTACTTGCATCGTTTTTAAAAAGATAAGGCCTTCGTCTGAAAGCCCTCTGCGTCTTCGTCTCGCCGGATTTCGCCAGATTTCGCCAGATTTTATCCGATGCCGTCGACGAACCGTTCCACGCTGCCGCAGATATAGTGCTCCGTCGCCGTCAGCCGGTTGCCGAAGGATGCTTTGAAAAACACGAAACCAAAGTTCATGGCCAGAAACTGCACTGCCATGCCCTCGTAGTCCCTGCTTCGAATGATCCCCTTTTCTCCCATCTTCGCAAAATATTCCCGCAGCACGTTTTTGCACGTCATCGGAATCTGCAGAATCCCCGGGGCGGTCTCTTCGAACAGTTCCGGACTCCGCAGACCGATGGACACCTGCACCATCCGCGGCGTCACCTTCTGCATGTAGACCCGGGAAAAGTTCGTCAGGTCTTCCGTCAGATCACCGGTCCAGCGGAAGTCGCTTTCCTTCAGCTGTGGATTCCATCGCGGCAGCGTCATGGCCGAAAGGACGATGTCCTTCTTGCCTGCAAACTTTCGAAAAAGCGTGCATTCATTGACACCGGCCCGCACTGCGATTTCCCTGGTGGTGGCCGAGCCATAGCCCTTCTCCATAATCAGCTCCATGGCAGCGTTCATGATTTTTTCCTGTGTTTCGTCAAACATGCTCTGTCTCCTTTCCGGTGTGCAGCACTTCTCTTCGGGGTTGCATCTCCTTTTCGGAGTTGCAAGTGTTTACTTGCATTATAGCAGAGAATTTCCACTGAAGCAACCGGGAATTCGGTTCTGCGGTTTTCTTTTTTACCCGAGAAGTTTTCTTTTTGAAAACTTTTCAGCTATTTAGGAAAACCGCCAGAAGAAAAAGAAAGCGGAAGATAGGGATGCAATGCGAATATAAAAACAGATCCGGGTATACCTCCCGGATCCGTCACACGTTTTTATTTCTGCTTCACCTGCATAGCACGGAAGGAGTTCAGAATAGCCAGCATGGACACGCCCACATCGGCGAAGACCGCCGCCCACATGTTTGCCAGGCCCACGGCACTGAGAACCAGTACCAGTGCTTTGATCCCCAGGGCAAATACGATGTTCTGCCGGACGATGGACATGGTCCTCCGTGAGATATCCATGATCAGGGCGATCTTCGACGGTTCGTCGTTCATGATGACGATGTCCGCCGCCTCAATGGCCGCATCCGAACCCAGGCCGCCCATGGCGATTCCCACATCAGCCCGCGCCAGCACCGGCGCATCGTTGATGCCGTCTCCGACGAAGACCAGCTTGCCTTTCCGCTTCGCACCATCGCCATCCGCACTGCCGTCTGCTTCATTCACAGCACCGTCTGCTTCATTCACAGCACCGTCTGCTTCATTCACAGCACCGTCCGCACATTCCGCATCCAGTTCCTGCAGCAGTTCCTCAACCTTGTCCACCTTATCTCCAGGCAGCAGCTCGGTATACGCCTGATCGATTCCCAGGACAGATGCCGCAGCTTCCCCGGCCGCTTTGCTGTCCCCTGTCAGCATGACCGTGCGGATTCTGCGTTTCTTCAGCGCCGCCACCGCCTCTGCCGCGTCCTCCTTCAGCTGATCGGCGATGATGATATAGCCTGCGTACCGGCCGCCGATCGCCACATGGACAGCTGTTCCTGCGATTTCGTCTGCAGAAGGCGTCAGCTGCATCATCTTCATCAGCTTGTCATTTCCCGCCGCAACTTCCAGGCTGCCCTCCTGCCCGGTTCCGGTTCCCGCACCGGCCAGATCCACTGCAGCCTTCACACCGTGACCGGAGATTTCTTCCACATCGTGAACCCTGGCCGAATCGATCTCACCAGACCGGCCGACCTTTTCCGCTGCGGCTTCCCAGGCCCGCTTCAGCGAGGCAGAAATCGGATGGGACGAATAGCTTTCGGCCAACGCTGCACATTCCAGCAGCTGCTCCTTCGTAAAGCCTTCTGCCGGGCAGATCCGCTCTACTTCGAAGACACCGCGGGTCAGGGTGCCCGTCTTATCCATGACCACACACTGTGCAGAAGCCATGGCCTCCAGGTAGTTGCTGCCTTTCACCAGCACGCCCGCTCTGGATGCACCGCCGATACCGCCGAAAAAGCTCAGCGGCACAGAAATCACCAGGGCGCACGGACAGGATACTACCAGAAAGTTCAGCGCACGGTACAGCCAGTCAGAGAAGACTGCTCCCGGAATCACCAGCGGCGGCACCACAGCCAGCACCACAGCTGCCAGCACCACCACCGGCGTATAGACTGCCGCGAAACGAGTGATGAAATTTTCGGTTCTCGCCTTCTTCATGGTGGCGTTCTCCACCAGATCCAGGATCTTGCTGACGGTGGACTCGCCGAACGGCTTGGACACTTCTATGGTCAGCACGCCGCTTAAATTGATGCATCCGCTGAGCACTTCGGTGCCGCAGCCGGCCTCCCGCGGTACCGATTCTCCCGTCAGTGCGGCTGTATCTACCAGCGAGTCGCCTTCCAGCACCCGTCCGTCCAACGGAATCTTTTCCCCCGGCCGGACCAGGATCACATCACCCACGGAAACCTCTGCCGGATCCACCTGCCGGATCTCGTCGCCCACCTTCAGATTGGCAGAATCCGGCCGGATATTCATCAGATCCGCGATGTTCTTCCTAGAACGGCCCACGGCATAATCCTCAAACAGTTCCCCCACCTGATAAAACAGCATGACGGCCACCGCCTCCGGATAATCGCCCACGAAGAACGCACCGATCGAAGCAACCGCCATCAGGAAGTTTTCGTCGAACACCTTGCCGCCTGCGATATTTCGAACTGCCTTCCAGATCACCTTATATCCTACGATCAAGTACGCTGCCAGAAACAGTACCAGCCGCACCCATTGCAGCACCGCATTTTCCAGCGGCAGAAACGCCGAAACGACTGCTCCGGCAAACACCGCCGCACCGATGCAAAGCCGGACGATCCGCTTTTTCATCCTCTCACCCCTTTTCCGTTACGCTTCCTTTACGGTAATGTCGGAATCCACTTTTTTCACGATCTTTTTCAGCTTTTTCATCATGTCCTCCGACGGCTCTTCCGCGGTTTCGATGACCAGCTTCGTCGTCAGGAAGCTGACTGCCGCACTGTCCACGCCGTCCATCTTCTTCACGTTGTTTTCGATTTCCGCTGCACAGTGAGCACAGCACAGTCCGTCCAGAATATAGGTTTTTTTCATGTCTTTCTCCTCCTAAAAAAAACAATTGAATAATCGTTCAACTGTCTTTATTATAGTTGAACGACTATTCAATCGTCAAGTGTTTTTTCTGAATTTTTTCATTTTTTTGATTCAGGCTTCAGTCCGCCAGATTCACATATCGGGCGGCCAGCTGGCCCACATGGTTATTGGAGCCCATGACCCACAGGATGTCGTCCCGGGTCAGCAGCAGGTCCGGATCCGGCATGATGATCGGATAGCCGTCTTTCTGCAGTCCCAGGATCAGGCAGTCCCACTGGGTCCGGATCTGGCTCTGGCGGATGGATTTCCCCGCAAAATCCTCATCCCCGTAGATTTTGATGGCGCAGACGGACAGGGCGTTTTCCACGTCCGGGTAGTCGGTCTCCATAAACTGCTTCAGCGTCCGCAGGGGCTTCGTCTGCTTCAGCCGGGTCAGGGCATAGAAATTCATCAGGGCTTTTTCTTCCCCCACTGCGAAGACTTTGTCCCCCGCATGAATGGTCATCTCGCTGTCCGGCAGAATATACTGCTTTCCGTCGTGGCGGATTTTCACCACATACACATTATACCGCATGCCCCAGTTGAGGCTTCCCAGCGGCCGGTTCAGAAAGTCCCCTTCCTCCGGTGCGATGAAGGACATGATATAGAGCTGCTGGTCCAGCCAGGTCTGATGCCGGCCGGCCCGTTCTTCCTGCTGGATAATCCGTTCGTTGAAATTCCGCAGGAACCGGGTCTCCATCTGCAGATAGGCGGTAGCCATAAGTCCGGTTTTCGGAAACGCCAGCAGAACCGCTGTCACCGCCAGTGCCAGCAGCACAGGATGTGCATCGAAGAATGCCATCATAGGAATCATGGCGATCAGTGCGATGACCACCAGTTTGATGGCATTCAGTACGATCAGCGGCAGATGGAAGGATACCTGCTTCAGCCACAAAGCCGTAAACAAATTATTATGCAGGTTCAGCATCGGACGTACGAACACCGCCATGACGAGATAGATAACGACGCACGAAATGATTTTGCTGGGAAAAGCCGGGAAATGGGATGCCAGAAACGGCTCCAGTCCCCGCACACCAACCATGACTGCCACAAGCATGATTCCGCCGTAGACGGTCATGCGGAAAAAATATTTCTTAATATATGCATACCAGTCGCTGTCCTGCTCCTCTTCCTGCTGCTCTGCCGAGGTGTATCGCTCCAGCTTGGTCCGCAGCCGGTCAGACAGGTGATTTTCCAGCCATCGAACCACAAAAGGTGCCGCCTTGATGCAGTATGGCGTGGTAAAGGTGGTGATGACGGAAACTGCCACCACGATGGGATAGAGGAACTGGCTGATGAGGCCAAGCTTGTTTCCCAGGGAAGCGATGATAAACGCAAATTCCCCGATCTGTGCCAGCGCCAGACCGCCGGAAACGGAATTTTGCAGATTTTGTCCCGAAAGAAGCATACCGAGGGCCGAGAAAACCAACTTGCCGATCAGCGTCACGGCAATGATCAAAACAATCGGTACCGCATACCGGGCAATCATGGCCGGATCCACCATCATGCCGACGGAAAGGAAAAATACGGCGCCGAACATGTCTTTTACGCCTTTGGTCAGGTGCTCCACCCGTTCCACATGAAGGGTCCCGGCCAGCAGGGATCCCGCCAGGAAGGCGCCCAGCGCCGTGGAAAAGCCCAGCCAGTCTGCCAGCAGCACCATGCCGAAGCAGATTCCCACGGAAACCACCAGCAGCATTTCGTCGTTCATGTACTGAATGGCCCGGTTCAGTATGGTCGGCAGCAGGTAAATGCCCAGGATCAGCCAGATAATCAGGTACATCACCATCAGACCCAGGCTGATTACGATCTGTCCGCCGGATATGTTCTGTCTTACCGCCAAAGTAGACAGAATGACCATCATAAAGATGCCCACGATGTCCTGGATGACCAGGGTGCCGAAGACCATCTCTGTATATTTCTTTCCCTTCAGATGCAGTTCATCAAAGACTTTGATGATCACTGTGGTGGAACTCATGGAAAGCATACCGCCCAGGCAGATGCTGTCCATGATGCCGAAGCCCAGCAGCTGTCCGGCACCGAAGCCTGCCGCCAGCATACCTGCCACTTCAATGATGGTGGTCACAATAGCCGTACTCCCCACCCGGGCCAGCTTATGAAGATTGAATTCCAGCCCCAGGTGGAACATGAGAAAGATGATT
>JAEDMR010000239.1 GCA_016302925.1 Bacillota bacterium | reverse complement strand
AGCAGCTTGAGCAGCGCGTCAATATCTTTGTCGGATGCTCTGTTCAGAAGCTTTCTGTCATTTCCTTTGCAAATTGTTTTGCTGCGGGCCCAGTCCCTTTGTAATAAATATTTATTGTTATAGCCATTACATATCCCTTTTAACATCAAACAAGCTTTCCGTACTGCTCATCATCTACTGCTTCCAGCCACTCATTGGAGCCGTCTTTTCCCGGCACTTCAATTGCAAGATGACTGAACCAGGAATCCGGTGCAGCTCCATGCCAGTGCTTTACGCCAGCCGGAATATTAATGCAATCACCGGGTTTCATTTCCACGGCAGCCTTGCCCCATTCCTGATAGTAACCACGCCCTGCCACGCAGACAAGGATCTGACCTCCGCCTTCAGAGGCATGATGTATATGCCAGTTATTACGGCATCCCGGCTCAAAGGTTACATTAAAGATGCCTACCTGATCTGTTGATACAGGTGCAAGATAAGACTGTCCGACAAAGTATTTTGCAAATGCGTCATTTGGCGCTCCTATGGGGAATACCATTTCCTTTGCATGAGCTCTCATGGCTTCATCTTCATAGGGAAGATCCCCTTCGCCTGTTTCCCATACTTCTTTAGCCAGATTGAACACTGCCCAGCCCTTAGGCCAGCCTGCATAGAATGCCACATGCGTGATCACTGCAGCGATTTCCTTCTGGGTCACACCATGGGCTTTCGCATTCTCCAAATGATATTTCAGAGAAGAATCCGTAATGCCGAAGGACATCAATGCAACTACCGTGATAATGCTTCTTGTCTTCACATCGATATCCTGATTGTTCCAGTTCTCGCCGAAAAGAACGTCGTCATTATAGTGAGCAAAATCAGGAGCGAATTCACCAAGAGTGGTTCTGCCTGCTTTCTGTACTATTTTTGCCATATTAACCTACCCCGTTTTCTTTAAAGAACTGCTGCATCTTATCAAACGGAATCACTTCCAGATTGTCATAGAGATCTGTATGAACTGCCCTCGGAATGGTAAGCAGCTCCTTATTGGCTGCGTACTTGCTGTCCCTGATCATTTCCTCATAAGCATCCTTGCCGAAATAGTAGCTGTGTGCCTTGTCACCATGCACGATCAGAACTGCACTCCGGATCTCATTGCTGTACTGAAGGATCGGCTGGTTCATGAATGACATACAGCCGATGCTGTTCCAGCCGTCGTTGGAATTGAGGCTTCTTGCATGGTAGCAACGGCCTTTGTAGTATTCGCTGTAATCCCTTATGAAGAACGGTGCATCTTCGGGAACGGGCAGAGGTAGACAGCCGCCACCACGGGAGTATGCGCCTTTTTTGTATTCCTCGGTACGCAGAGCATTGAGAGCCTGCTTCTTGGCAAAACGGGCTTCTTCGCTGTCCTCGGAATCAAAATAGCCATTGGCATTGACTCTGGTCATATCGTACATAGTAGAAGCAACGGTGGCTTTGATTCTGGTATCCAGAGCCGCCGTATTAATCGCCATGCCGCCCCAGCCGCAGATACCGATGATACCGATCTTGTCCGCATCCACATTATCCTGAACAGACAGGAAATCCACCGCCGCCATGAAGTCCTCAGTGTTGATGTCGGGGGATGCCATGTATCTCGGCTGGCCGCCGCTCTCGCCGGTAAAGGAAGGGTCAAAAGCAATCGTCAGATAGCCGCGCTCTGCCATGGTCTGTGCATACAGACCGGAGCACTGCTCCTTCACAGCACCGAAGGGACCGGACACGGCGATTGCCGGAAGCTTTCCTTTTGCATTCTTAGGGGTATACATATCTGCTGCCAGGGTGATGCCGTAGCGGTTGAGAAAGGTGACCTTTCTGTGGTTTACCTTATCGCTTTTCGGGAAGGTCTTGTCCCACTCTATAACCAGTGTCAGCGCCTCTGTGTTCATCATAAAAATCCTCCTGTGTATCTTGAATCATCTTGCAAGTTTTTGGTTCATGCCTTATAATGATCTTATCATACATCCTAAACCTAACTTTAGGTCAAGAGCTATTTTCGATTCTGAAGGAGAATTTTTATGTATACGATCGGTCAGGTTTCCGAAATGTTCGGGCTTCCTATCTCCACCCTGAGATATTACGACAAGGAAGGCTTCTTTCCGAACCTTGAACGCAGAGGGAATATCCGTTATTTCAGCGACAGCGACCTTGAGGCCATCCGCGTTATTGAATGCCTGAAGAAATCCGGTCTCGAGATTAAGGATATCAGGCAGTTCTTCCAATGGGTTGCGGAAGGCCCATCAAGCTACGAAAAGAGAAAGGGACTGTTCGAGGCTCGGAAAGTTGCCGTAGAGGAGGAACTGAAAGAGCTTGAAAAAACACTTTCTTTGCTCAAATTCAAGTGTTGGTATTACGAGACAGCTATGAAGGACGGCAACGAGGACGGCATCCATGCTATGCTGCCGGATAAGCTGCCTGCAGAGATCCAAAAGCTTTATAACGATGCGCATGAAAATAGCCAGAGCTGATGAGCAGTCAGTCCTGGCTATGTAAATGTATTCAGCTCGACAAACTGAAAGTTATTGGGTTCTTTACATAGATTAAATATCAATTTATAAATCAAACTCGTCTTCTATC
>JAEDMR010000238.1 GCA_016302925.1 Bacillota bacterium | reverse complement strand
ATATTTGTGGTCAGGTTGATGACTTTTGCCTGTGCGTTGGCAGTCTGTATGCTCATGCGTGCCAGAACAGTGAACGCAATGATCAGGAAGGTTCCGGTTCCGGGACCGTAAAATCCATCATAGATGCCAATAGTAAATGCAGCACCGATGGCTGTCAGAACGGTGCGCCGGTTCAGGTGAACGGTGTCATCTTCTGCATCGTGAAATAACTTCTTATTTAGTACAATCAGTGCGGACACCGGCAAAATAATGAACAGAATGTAACGCATGATTTTTTCGTCTGTTGCCATAGAAAGATGGGCTCCGATCGAGGAACCCATCACAGCCGCCAGAACGGACGGAACTGCCAGGCGGAAGTTTACAAGCCGGTTACGGATAAAACGTGCCGTTGCCAGTGTAGTTCCGCAGGCAGAAGAAAGTTTGTTGGTGGCGATTGCCTGATGGACCGGAAGTCCGGCAATCAGGTACGCAGGAAGTGAAATCAGCCCGCCGCCTCCGCCAATGGCATCCACCAGTCCGGCAAGAAAAAGAAAGGGGCAGACAATCAGGAATGTTTGCGGAGTAAGTGTCATAAATTACCTCGCATTACAGTCCCAGAATATTTTCGCCGATTTTTACCACATCTCCGGCACCCATGGTAATCACCAGGTCGCCTTTTTCACAGTTTGTCAGCAGATAATTTTCAATTTCATCAAATGTCGGGAAGTATTCACACGGTGTTCCCAGCTTCTGAATACGCTCCTGCAGATCTCTTGAAGAAATTCCAAGTGTATTTTTTTCACGGGCAGCGTAAATATCAGCCAGTACCACATGGTCAGCCAGAGTCAGGGCTTCGGCAAATTCCGGAAGCAGTGCCTTGGTACGTGTGTATGTATGAGGCTGAAACACGCACCAGGTCTTCTTGTGCGGATAATTTTTTGCAGAGGTTAAGGTTGCTTTAATCTCTGTGGGATGATGCGCATAATCATCAATAATGGTAACTCCACCGACTTCGCCTTTTAACTGGAAGCGGCGGTCTGTACCGGTAAAGTTCTGAAGACCTTTCTGGAGAGTCTCATGATCAATATGAAGCAGATCAGCCAGAGCAATAACAGAAAGGGCATTTGACACATTATGGATGCCCGGTACCTTCAGGCTGAATGTTCCGACAATATCTCCGCGGCGCATGCAGGTAAAGGTGGGATGTCCCAGTTCATCGTATGTAATATCGGAAGCTGTATAGTCTGCATCATGTTCCAGTCCGTAAGTGATGACACTGCAGGGCAGGTCACGGATAATATCCTCATAATGAGGGGTATCGCTGTTGATGATCAGTGTGCCATCTGCCGGCAGTTTTTCTGCGAACAGGCGGAAAGAACGGCGGATGTCGTCAATATCTTTAAAGAAATCCAGATGATCCGCATCTACATTCAGAATAATACTGATCTTAGGGAAGAAACTTAAAAAGCTGTTGGTATACTCGCAGGCCTCTGTGATAAATGTTTCAGAATGACCTACACGCAGGTTACCTCCGATGGCAGGCAGAATACCGCCCACAGAAATCGTAGGATCGAAACCACCCTCCAGAAGTACATGAGAGGCCATGGAAGTTGTCGTGGTCTTACCGTGAGTTCCTGATACGGCAATAGGAGTCTGATAATTGGTCATGATCTGACCCAGAAGGTCTGCACGGGTCATCATGGGGATTCCCTTTTCCTGTGCACAGGCATATTCCGGATTGTCCGGATGAATGGCTGCGGTATAGACAACAAGATCAATGCCGTCAATAATATTGGAAGCACGCTGACCGTAGAAAATTTCTGCTCCCAGAGAAGACAGGTGGTCTGTCAGTGCACTTTCCTTTGCATCGGAACCTGAAATGGTAAAACCTTCCTGCAGAAGAATCTCTGCCAGACCGCTCATACTGATTCCGCCAATACCTATAAAATGAATATGAATGGGTTTATCAAAATTAATGGTATACATAAAACATTCTCCTTCGAAATTAATGGATATGTAAATATTCCGTGAAGGCAAATGAAATGCCGACACTATTATCATTATATGCTTAATCGGCAAAAATGAAAATGCAAAAATGAAAAGTTGTATAAATGTCATAAAAACGGGAAATAAATCGATAAAAATATGTAAAAGATGTTCACTAATTGTGAAAGGTGTGATATAATTTTTCATTATATATGACAAGAGGTGATTGCATGATTAAGAAAGAGATGATTGCAATGCTGCTGGCCGGCGGACAGGGAAGCCGTCTTGGCGTTCTGACTGAAAGCGTAGCGAAGCCTGCAGTATCGTTTGGAGGTAAATATCGTATCATAGATTTCCCGTTGAGTAACTGTATTAACTCCGGGATTGATACGGTGGGAGTTCTGACCCAGTATCAGCCGCTGCGGCTGAATACACATATCGGAATCGGTATTCCGTGGGATCTGGACCGTAATGTTGGTGGTGTGACTGTTCTTCCCCCCTATGAAAAGAGCAGCAACAGTGACTGGTACACAGGAACAGCCAATGCAATATTCCAGAATCTGGCATACATGGAGACATATAACCCGGATTATGTGCTGATCCTTTCAGGTGATCATATTTATAAGATGGATTATGAAG
>JAEDMR010000237.1 GCA_016302925.1 Bacillota bacterium | reverse complement strand
GAGCCGAACAACGGCCGAATGACAGGTAAGACAGCCATTTTACACTCTCAGGTATAACAATGGATCTCAAGTTTTTATTCCCGTAAAATGCAAACGAACCGATCCATTCTGTCCCGTCCCGGATCACTACATCTGTATTTTCATACCCCTGAAACATGGTAACCACTGCATTGTTTGCGTACAAAACACCATCCTCTAATTCAAGGTAGGGATTTTTCTCGTCAATGACCACGTTTCCCAGAGATCTGCACCCCACAAAAGCGGTGCTGCACAATCCCTTATAATCCCAGTAATAGAACCCATCCTCCGCAGCATCCAGAGTCGCAGGAAGTGACAGATAGGTTAGCTTTCTGCATTTTCCAAAAGCATTTCCCTCTATCCGGGTCAAAACCGTTCCTTCCAATTCTGCTTTTTCCAGGCTGACGCATCCGGAAAATGCCCATTCCCCGATGGAAGTAAGCGCAGAAGGAAAAATCACTTCCTTCAACTGATCATCATCTTCAAATGCTCTTTCACAAATTCGATCCACGGAAGACAGCATATCTACCTTTCTGAGTTTATTACACCCGGTGAACGCATATTCTCCTATGCGGCCGCTTCCCCGGATATAAACCTCCTCCAGCGCATCACAACCGCAGAAAGCCCAGGGGGCGATGTCGCAGACCGTCTCAGGCAGATAAATCCACGTGATCGTATCTGCGGATCGAAACGCACTATGTTCAATATATATACTGTCGGCACCGCCTAAATGCTCTGGTATCTTTACCTTTCCACCGTTTCCCTGATATCCTGTAATGGTTGCTCTGTCATTCTGAATTGTAAAAATAAAATCTTTATCCGGACTGTCGGGGACAGCCTCTTCCGGACTTTGCTCTGCAGGATCGGCCCCCGCAGCAGCATCTTCTCCGGAAAAATCTCCTGTAAATACAGCAAGAGTCTCTGGTGTGTATTCGGAAAATGTTTTTTCTCCGCTTCCGGCAAAGGTCTGTATCACTCCTGCTTCCGTCTCCTTCCTGTTCCCGGTATCCGGTTCCCGGGTCTCCACCATGACGGTGCTTTCTGTATCCCTGTCTTTCTTTCCTGTACCGCAGCCTGATAAAACCATTGCAGCCAGAAGGAAAAGAACCACTGCTGCCGCTTTGAAGCCTCTTCTCATAACCGTTTTCCCGCCTTTCCACCATTTCTGAACATCCGCCACGAACTTCCGGCGACAATTGTCTGTCTATTATCCGTTACGACGAGCCATATCCTCTGAACGCTATTTGCGGATATTGTAGGTAATCTCACTGTCACCCAGAGTAATCACCATGCTTAAAGGCTCATCACCATTCATTACCGCATTGGGAAGTGTACACCCAAATACGTAATGTCCTGTATACATCATATCTATTTCCTCTGCGCTGTCCGGCCGAATCGCACCACGGATAAATGTGCCGTATTCTTCCCAGTCTGATTTCCTTTCTGTATCATAATCATAATTAAACTGGCGTACCCATCCGGCATACTCGTATTCATCATCAAAAATCACCTTTACCTGTGTCGTCTCCTCATCCATGAAATTGACCGGCATTTTCTGTTTATTGGTAATATCAACTAAAAACCACGCAAATTCCGCATTTTTCCCACTGTTTATCCAATCAATATTCAGATAATAATAGTTATCATTTCCATCAAAATATAATACCTTTGTATCATAGCTTTCCATCCGAAGATCCCATTCTGTATCATTTACACCATTCATCCCGCTGACATACTGCGGGAAAAAATCCACATATTGAAAATCCAGGGGTTCAATCCTCGCAAACCCGTCAATCTCATATACTTCTCCCAGCTGTACATCGTCCAGTGATGCCGCCCCCACAGCAGCATCTTCTCCGCCAATGAGCTGTACCTCCAGCTCCTCTGCCGATACACTGGCTGCCGGAACCATCATCATCATTACACCAAGTAACAAAATCGCTTTTTTCTTCATCTCATTCGCCTCTCTGTCTTTTTATTTCGTAACTGTGAAACACGTAAACACAGTATCCCAGAGGATGATCCATTTACCGGTTTCACAATTGACTACATTTTTACAGTATCCGCGCCTTTACCCAATTACCGTTACTGTTCACGTTATCGTAGTAAGCAAACACCGGGCTGCTATTGAAAACAAATGGTATACACTGCTCCATTCCAGTTTTCTGTCTTTACGCAGAAATAATACTCTCCCGCCGGAATCTGCAGCTTCTCCACAGTACCCCCGCTGCCTTCCTCCAGCTTTTTAGACCAGAGTGTTTTTCCGTTCTGTTCCATCTGCAGGCAGAAAGGCTTATCCTTTCCGCTTCCCTGAGGAAATGACATCGTAAAGGTAAGTACCTGCTCCTTTGTCAGGGAAAGCTTATACCAGTCCAGATCCTCTGCCGAGGACAGTACCCCGGTCAGTTCTGACCCGATGACAAGCTTCGTCGCCTGTGTCTGTGTATCGTTCGGCTCGCCTTCCGCCATTCCGATTTCTTCGCATATAATGCGAAAACTGTAATCCTGCCGTGCAAATTTTACATTTTCCAGACGCAGGGTATAAGTTCCCGCCGCCAGTACCAGGGACTGAAGCCGGCTGCTGGCTTCTTTTC
>JAEDMR010000236.1 GCA_016302925.1 Bacillota bacterium | reverse complement strand
CGTCGTGATGTGGATTTTTAATTATCAATGTTCAACTTATTATTGCAATCTACGATTAAAATATTTATCTCTACGATGTTAAAAATTCATATCACATTCGGCCATGTTTTCCTTTAGATAATCGCGGATATAGGTCAGGACTTCCGGCTCCGAAAGGGAAATGCCGCCAAGAATCTCGCGGAACTGCCGGGTATCCATGACGAATCCCTTCCCATCAAAATCCATCGTCAGCACGAAGTCGATCTCGGGACTCGGCCCGATAAGGGCCGTCATGGTGCCCGGGAGATCTCCCAGAGGCATCCGGTCGATGGAGGATAGTTCGAAGACGGCAGTGGTGGTGGTACCTTCTCCCACCTTGCTTTCGATCCGGAAGCTGCCGCCGGTCAGCTCTGCAGCCATCTTGAAGAAAGGGATTCCCAGGCCCACTTTACGGGTGGTACGGGAAGTAAAGAAGGGATCGGTCACATTTTTTACCTGTTCTTCGGTCATACCGCAGCCGTTATCGGATATGGAAATGGTCAGCCGGTCGTCCGCCGTGCTGGCACTGATGTTGATTTTTATCAGGTTTGCTCCTGCCGTGACCGAATTCTGGGTCACGTCCAGGATGTTTAAGGATAATTCCGGCATCATGGCACTCGTCTCCTGTCAAAATGTAAATTTTTCTGGCATAATTATACACCAAGACCATTGTTTTGTCTTGTGGAATTTGATATACTTTAATCGATTCTGAATTGGAGGGAAAGCCAATGACAATAACACAAATTGCCAGATTACTTGATGCGAAAATATATTGCTGCGAAGAAATGCTGGAACGGGAAGTACATACTGGCGTGGGCTGCGATCTGATGAGCGATGTGCTGGCTTACGTGGAAGACCAGGCCGTTCTTCTGACCGGGCTGATCAATCCGCAGGTGGTGCGGACCGCCGAAATGATGGATATCATTTGTCTGGTGTTCGTTCGCGGAAAGGAGCCGACAGAGGCCATGATCGAACTGGCGGAAGAACGTTCCATTATCCTCATGTCTACGGAGAAGGGTATGTTTGCCTCCTGCGGCATTCTGTACCATGCAGGGCTGAAGAGCGGAGATGACTGCTGATGTCGGCGCTGGTACAGACATATACCGTGGATGCATCGGATTTTTCCGGCGCAGGTGAAGCGTCCGGAAATGTGAAAAAAACACTGAAGACTCTGGGATTCGCACCGGATATTGTCCGGCGTGTGTCCATCGCCATGTATGAGGCGGAAATTAACATGGTGATCCATGCCAATGGAGGCACTATTACGGTGACCATTTCTCCGGAAGAGATCTGTGCTGTTTTCGACGATGTGGGTCCGGGGATCCCCGATGTGGAACAGGCCATGCAGGAGGGCTGGTCCACAGCGACGGAAGAAGTCCGGGGACTGGGCTTCGGGGCAGGCATGGGACTGCCCAATATTAAAAAATATGCGGATGTTCTTGACATCAAGACGACCGTTGGTGTGGGAACGACGCTGACCCTGAAGTTTTTTACAAGATAGGGAGGGATGCGACCATGAGTAACTTTACACATTCTGTAAAGCTGGATAAAGACAAATGCTGCGGCTGCACCACCTGTGTCAAGCGCTGCCCGACGGAGGCCATCCGCGTGCGGGGCGGCAAGGCGATTATCATATCGGAACGATGCATCGACTGCGGCGAATGTATCCGCGTCTGTCCGCACCATGCGAAGAAAGCGGTGGTGGACTCTCTGGATATCATTCATCAGTTTGAATATACCATTGCACTTCCGGCTCCGTCTTTCTATGCCCAGTTTCCGGGGCTCCGTGACCGGAATGTGTTGCTGACGGCACTGAAAAAGATCGGGTTCGATGAAGTTTTCGAAGTCTCGGCCGGTGCGGAAGCCGTATCCCGTGCCACCATGATGGATCTGAATTACGAGCGGGTAGAACTGCCTGTCATCAGCTGCGCCTGCCCGGCAGTGGTGCGGATTATCCGGACCAGATTCCCGTCCCTGCTGCCCCATCTGCTGCCTTACCGGACACCGATGGATGTTTCCGCACGCTGGGCGAAGAAGATTGCCATGGAGAAAACAGGTCTGCCGAAGGAGAAGATCGGATGCATTTTCATTTCCCCTTGTCCGGCCAAGTCCACCAGCACCAAGATGCCGCTGGGGGAATACGAAAGCTATGTGGACGGCGTGGTTTCCATGTCGGAGCTGTACCCTGTGCTTCAGCCGAAACTGAAGACGATTACAGATCCGGAAGCTCTGGCATTTTCCGGTGCCACCGGTGTCAGCTGGGCCAAGTCCGGCGGAGAAGCACTGGCCAGCCAGGCACTTTGCAACCTGGCGGCAGACGGCATTGAAAATGTAATTTCTGTTCTGGAGGCCCTGGAGGACGACAGGATACACCAGGCACAGTTCATCGAGCTGAACGGCTGCATCGGCGGCTGTGTGGGCGGTGCACTGACGGTGGAGAACACTTATATCGCCAAATCCAGACTGGTCCACATCATGAATACCACCACGTCGACCAGAAAGCTGGAAGGCGCGCCGGATGATGAAATCATGAGGGAAGATTTCAGGATTACCTATGAACCGCATATGCTGCTGGACAGCGATGTGGGCAAGGCCATG
>JAEDMR010000044.1 GCA_016302925.1 Bacillota bacterium | reverse complement strand
TGTGCTGTCAGCCACGTCACCGTTGGCGTCGTCATCGCTGCAGGCGGACATATTAAACATATATGCCACTTCACAGATGGCGCTGGTTCTCTTGTCGAAATCCGGCTCCAGAATCCGCATCAGCTGAAAAATATTGGAGCTGAAGCCGGCGATATGCCGTACACCGAAGTTATATCCTTCTTTTTCCGGAATCAGTTTCCCCCATACCGTTTCGATACATTTCCTCTGGTCCAGTTTGTCTTTTACTGCCATATAGAATCCCTCCTTTTCCAAGGTTACAAAATACGTTACCTTGATTATACCTTTCGCAGTGCAGGTACAGCACTCCGTAAAACTGTCGGAAGCTTGCATGGAATATCCTACAATATGTAGGGGTTGTTTTTCTTGTATTTATTTCAAAACATTGATAAAATAAGAAGAAAGGAAGGATGAGAAAGGTGTTATGAAGGTGAATGCAGAAATTCTTTTTCACGAAATATCCAGGGAATTCCCCGCAGAAATGACAGGGTATCAAAGCGACGAACTGATCATCGGCAGACCGGAATTCTATCTGGATGAGAATATGCCTTTTCGCGCTGGTCATTTGTATGTGATGGCGGGCGAACGAATTTCACGCCGCGTTCCGGCTGAAAAAGGTGCCGTAATTCTCTGCACCGGTACTGCTCCCCAGATGTCCTATTTCCTGGAGCGGTGCTGTTTCATCCGAACCCGTGGGAATGCAGATCTGCTCCGTCCTTTTAACCTGCTGCAGACCATCTTTGATCGATATGCACAGATTCCGGTGGATTATGTCTGCAGCAAGTTTGACAGCGTGTTTCCCGGCAGCATTACCTTCGAAAACCGGGCCAACATCATCTCCTTCATCGAAACCGACCCGCTGGAAAAGGAATCCGGATATGAAGCTGAGCTGCTTCGGCGGATTGATCTGCTGGTCGGCACCATGGATCTGAAAGTGGGTCTCAGCGCCCCCTTTACGGATCCTTACAGTGCCCGGCAATATTATTCACAGGCCAAAGCTGCACTGGAAAACGGTCTTCTCTTTCATCCGGAAACGACCTGCTACAATTTCGACGACTATGCGCTGACAGAGCTGATTCTCAATGCGCAGAGCGATCTGCCGCTGGATCTGTACTTTTCTGACGGGCTGCGGGGTCTTCTGGACCATGACAGGGATGCTCCCATCAGCTACATCGAAACGCTGCGGGTCTACCTGAGCCAGAACATGAATGTGACCAGGACCGCCGCCGAGCTCTTCATTCACCGAAGCACCCTGCTGGAGCGGCTTTCCAGGATAGCGCGGGAGCTTGGAGAAGATCTGGAGGATCCAGATGTGCGCCTTCGTCTCCAGATTTTACTGAAAGCACTGGAAATGCAGGATACAGTGCAGAAATACACCTCCTGAACCATACAAAACCCCCGGACACATTGCCGGGGTTTTCATATACCGTTAACCTATCACAAGGAGGCAGCTGTACTTCTTTTCGCCTATTCGCCGAGTGCTTTCAGCTTTTCGTCGATTTCATCCAGCTTATCCGGGGAAATTCCGGCCTGCGGGAAGCTGCAGAGTTTTCTGAAGGTCAGGCTCTGTACCAGCTTCATCTGCGGGTTGGACTTGAATCCAGGTGCGTAGCTGTCCAGCAGTTCTGCTGCCTTTTCATTCTTCATCAGTTCTTTTACTTTGGAATCTACAGATAATGCCATAATGTTTCCTCCCTTATTTGTCCTGCTGCCCTGCGGCAGCGTTTATCTTTACCCGTAGTTTACGGCATTATCCGAAAATTTGTAAACCTGCACTTCTGCGGTTTCATGGAAGACTTTCCCCTGCAAAATGTTGGGGATGCCCGCTTTTTTTATTTGCAGTTCTTCCTCATATCAGCAGACCGCAAGCTTTTCGGTAATCTGTTGAAAGAAATCTGCACTCCAGACATTCAGAACCGAAGGATCACGGATGAATGGCTCCACATCCGTTTTCGCCTGTGAATAGTCAATTGTATGGAATCTTTCCGAAAGCATTTTTATAATTTCATCCTGAGTACATGCTGCGTCAGGTGTAATATAGCCGGATTGCAGCAGGCGTTCCCGAAGGTGCTTCTGATTAACAGAGGCCCCTCTTGAAAGATAGAAGACATAATCATAAAGATCTCTGCCCTTGATGCGGCTCTGCCATGCACGGCAGAGGACTGCATGGATTTTTCCTGCAAAAAGGGATGGCATGTCATACATCTTCACTTCATATGGAATCGGAAGAAGTCTGTATTTATGTTCAAATGTTGCGAATGCCGGTGGTTGAATGTCCACCTCAAATTTTATTTTCACTGTCTCATTCTTTGCCACTCCGCCTGCCGCTTGTTCGTCAGCATAGAATAACAGAAGATGCTCCTTTGTGTTTCCCTTCATGAACGCAGATTGAATATTGCTTTCCTTTGTCTTTTCTTTTTCAACGATACTAACATTCAATCCAAATGCCCTTACCTCTTTTTCCAGAACCGGGAAGTAAGAAGCCAGTTCAAACTCCGGATCTGCAGTTTCCAGGGAAAAGTCCAGATCTTCTGAGAAACGATCCAGCCCATAAAAAATCCGCAGTGCTGTTCCTCCGTAGAATGCTGCTTTCTGGAAGAAGCCTGCGCGTGACAGACCGCAAAGGACAATCTCCTGCATGATTTCCTTCATAGCATTCTTCTTATCATATATATTGTCTACCTGATAGTTTTTCAGCATCTGTTCAATCACTGTGCTCATTTTTTTGCTCTCCTTATCCACGCCGCAAGCTTCTTCACATTGGTTGAATGGTATCGGCTGCTCAGCATTGAAATCTTTTCTGCATCGAATTTCAAGAGCTCCGCATCTTCCATGCGAAGGTCTTCCGTAAGCATTGCGGCAAGTTCCTTTGTATTTGTCACTGGTGGCATCGTATACAGCTTGTCGCACAGTGCCTTTTCCGGTGTCGCAATTCGATAAAAATATTCTCCTTCCTGTTCCACTACAATTTCCAGTGGGAATGCTGCGGAAGGAACGTCCCGGTATGTGAAAACCCCAAATGGTGTGTGAAATGTTTTTTTCTTTTTCTTTTCGAAGGCCGCACAGGTAACCGTATATACCGATTCCGGAATCAGACCGTAATAGCTAAGTGCGAATTCAAATGAAATATATGATGGTCCGTAAATGCTCCCGGCAAGCAGATACCCGGGGACATTCCTGTCTGTTTCATACAGGCCTTTTGTCACACGGAAACATTCTCCCTGCTTTACCATACGTGACAGCCTGGCCTTCGGATTTGCATAGTCTTTCAGTTCCTCAAGAAACATATTTGTTGTTTTTATCATAATTTCACCTCTAAGTATCATTATATGAGACTATGAGGTGAAAATCAAGCTTTTTATTTGCCAATTCCTCATAGCAATCTAAGAATAGCTTACCCACTTCTATGTTATCTAACCCTGCCTCGACATTTTTTACACAATAAAACCGGCACAATTTGCCCGGGTTTTCATGTATAACGATAGAAGGATTTTAATAGCACATCCAGCCGCCGTTGACACTGAGCACCTGTCCGCTGATATAGTTTGCCTCATCGCTGATTAAGAAGGCTGCCGCTGCCGCAATGTCTTCCGGATTTCCCATCCGGTTGAGCAGACCGTTGAGCTTATGTGTCTTCGCAGTACCTTTCTCATTCTGCTCCGGCATATTAAACATCATTTCTGTCAGGATGCCGCCGGGTGCGATGGCATTGCAGCGGATTCCCTCCTCCATGTACATGAATGCAGTGTGTTTCGTCGCCGATTCAATGGCAGCTTTGGCAGAGCAGTACACCACACCGGCATTGGCATGCTGTGCACCGATGGAGGTAATGTTCCAGAACATCCAGTTTCCCGAAAGTTTCCGCTGCAAACTTTACCATTCCTTCGCAGACTTCTTTTTTCGAGCAATCGCCTGCATAGATTTCAACCGCTCCCGGTAAATCGCTGCATTCTTCTTTTAACTCCTCAAGGACCTCGGCTCTGCGGGCAACTGCGACAACCTTTGCCCCTTCCTGTGCGAACCGGCATACCATTTCTCTTCCCATACCGGCAGAAGCACCGGTTACAATTACAACTTTCCCATCCAATCGCATTTTTCTTCTCCTTATCCTTTTTATTCTGTAATCTGTGCATAGATCCAGTCTTCCGCCTTCCTGCGCTTCACGTCGGTCTCCAGCATCTCCAGATCCTCTCCGAAGAACCGTTTGATCATTTCCATATCGGTGTTCTGCTTTACGACCATTTCTTCAGCGTATTCGTGAAGTTCCTCAGGAGACACTGCGAATTCATCTCTTTTCATCAGCTCCTTCATGACCAGTTCTTCCTTGACATTGTAATATGCCGCCTCACGAAGTTCTTCCTTCATTTCCTCCAGTGCGGCTCGCTGCTCCAGCGGGTTCAGCTGCGGACCTCCACTCATTCCGGCATAGACCATTCTGTGACGCATATCCATCAAGCTGATCTGGAATTCCTCCTCCACCAGATCCGGCGGAACTTCCATGTCATAATGTTCCACAAATCTTCTGATTGCACCTTCTTTTGAAATCATGCTTCCTTCCTCGCTTCCGTATGATCATACATTCCTGCCTCACCGGTCAGCATCGTTCCGCAGACAGAAACCGCTGCGGAAAGGGCCATTCTGCTGACCTTCACCGGATCGATGATGCCCGCTTCCACCAGGTTGATATAAACGCCGCGTTCTGCGTCATAGCCCATATCGACCCCTTCCTCTTTCAATCTGCCCACTACTGCACTGCCGTCCAGGCCTGCATTTTCAGCGATCTGGCGTGCCGGTGCTTCCAGCGCTCTCAGCAAAATCTGTGCGCCCGTCTTTTCGTCTCCCTCCAGGGTATCCGCATAGTCCCGCACTGCCGGCAGAATGTTGAGAAACGCAATTCCGCCGCCTGCCACGATGCCTTCTTCATACGCCGCCCTGGCAGCATTGACCGCGTCTTCAGCACGCATTTTTCGCTCCCAGAGTTCCGGCTCCGTTCTGCCTCCCACATCGATTTTCGCCACGCCCGACACAAACTTGGCCAGCCGTTCTTCGTAACGCTTACGGTTAAATTCATAATCGGTCTGAACCGCCATATCATCCAGTCTCCACTCTCTGCCTTCTCCATAAAGCGGTGCTGTCACGCAGACAATATCCAGATCGCCCTCCAGTTTGTTTCGCAGAATCAGCCCCATGGCTTCCCCTTCCACGCCGTCAGACAGAATCAGACAGCTGCGGTCTGTCTCGGCGACCTGAATCAGGATCGGAATCAGATCCTGCGGATTTTCGATTTTGCCGTCATACAGCAAAATATACGGGTTATGCAGCTCTGCGAAGGTCTGGTGCTCATCGGTCGCCATCAGCGGTGAAAGAAATCCCCGCTCGAATACGATGCCCTCCATCACGTCCAGTGTGGTTTCTGCCTTTCCGGAATCCTCCACCTGTACAACGCCTTCCAGTCCCACACGATAAATGGCTTCTCCAATCATTTCTCCAAGAGATGTGTCCTGGCATGAGATGGCAGCGATGCATGAAAGCGCATCCTGGGAGTCGACAGATTTTGCCGTGGCGATCAGCTGTTCGATCGCAGCTTCTGCTGCACCTGTAATTCCCTTTCGCAGTGCCATCGGATGGGCGCCTGCAGCCAGGTTCCGAACGCCTTCCTTCAGAATTGCCTGCGCCAGAACCGTCGCGGTGGTCGTTCCGTCACCTGCCGTATCGTTGGTCTTGATTGCTGCTTCTTTGATCAGTTCTGCCCCCATATTCTCTGCCGGATTCGGCAGTACGATAGCCTTGGCGATGGTCACACCGTCATTGGTTACAAGGGCATGGGCACCTTTCTGCGCACGGTCCGAATATTCGGTGTCCCGCAGGCTGGCTTTCTGATACATGATGACATTTCTGCCCTTGGGTCCCAGCGTCACCTTTACGGCATCCGCAACCTTGTCCATACCGGAAACCAGGTGCTTTCGCATTTCTTCATTATATAGAATATCTTTTATCATATGATCTTCCCCCGTAATATATCCTGAGGGATAGTATACCATGTCGTCATTTCACCGGATATTCCCAAAATTGAGTATTTCTTTCCGCACGAAATCGCGAAAAAAACGGCCCGCACCTTGCGAACCGTTCTCATCTTAGCCTCTTAACCTTCGATGGCAATATATTTGTTTTCCTCGATCTGCGGCTTTTCTTCGATCTTCGGTACGCTGATCTTCAGAATACCGTCTTCGAATTTCGCACGGATATCTTCCTGGGTTACATTTTCGCCCACATAGAAACTTCTGCTGCAGGAACCGGAGAACCGCTCTCTGCGGATATATCTGCCGTTTTCATCCTGCTGGTCGTTGGAAGTGCTGGTGGCAGCGCTGATGTTCAGAACGCCGTCCTTCAGCTGTGCCTTCACATCCTCTTTCTTAAATCCAGGCATTTCCATCATCAGCTCGAAATGATCGCCTGCGTCCTTTACGTCGGTACGCATCAGCTGGTTTTCCACTTTTCCTCTCGGTGCGAAATCCATAAAGTCATCAAATAATCTTTCTCCAAAAATGCTCGGTAATAACATATCGAATCCCTCCTCTTGTGCGCCGGATGTACTGTTTATGTTTCATATTTATGTTTCAGATTTGCTCCCGTCCGGTGCTGATATTCATTACACGCTTTATGTATTTTTGTCTTTTCCCTTTTGACAATACTCATTATATCGCTTTTGTTAGCACTGTCAAGAGGCGAGTGCTAATTCTATTGTGAAGATTTGATGACGATGCCTGAAAAAGCACAACTTTATCTGTCGTCCATGGTGTACCAAGAGGTCGACCCATACATATCGGGTAAAAAAAGCCCAAAAGGGTCGGGTGTGTTCCTTCAGTTTTATCCAATATCTTACTTTAAATCCATTTAATCTCACATTTCAGCCGCTTTTTCCTCGCTTTGGAGCGAAAAACGAGGGAAAAGCCAGCGGTGGTGAGGCCGAAACACAACCTTTTTTGCTTTTTCTCAGGTCATAAGTATGTGTTAGAATAGACTAACCAAATCTATCGTTGTCTCGTCGGTATCTCGTCGTTCTTCCGGCCATCATCAGCGCCGCCCGTCAGGGGTACATCAGTAGCCTGATTACGGACAAACAAACAGCGGAAGGAATGCTGGAAAAACTCCAGTCCCCTCCGCCTTCATCGTTCGCTTCGGAATAGTATTTATCTGGCAATCACGCTGATGGTGGTGCTGTATTTCGTGTAAACACGCTTACCGCCCACTTCCACATAACCTCTTACTTTATAGTAATATCTCGTGCCTTTTTTCAGATTCTTCTTATTGATGACGTAAGATCTGGTCGCCGGCTTGTCGGCCAGCTTCTTGAATCCGCTGTTCTTACTGGTGGAGCGGTAGATCACATATCCGTCCAGGTTGAGGCTGGTCTTTCTGGTCCACTTGACGGTGACAGATCCCTTCTTCGCAGAAACCTTCGCACCGGTAATCTTCGCAGCGCGCACCGGCTGCACCACGTCATCCGCATCCTCCCACTGGGCGTAAATATCTACAATATCCAGCGGGTCTGCCGTCAGCAGCAGCTCTGCCGTCAACGGATCACCGGGTTCCAGCGCGGTTCCGGTGCCGTCCGGCTTCGTATTCCATCCAGTAAACATCTGATTCTTGCTTTTGATGCCTTCTGCGTTCCAGACCTTCGCCCCGTCTTTCGCACCTTCCGATTCCAGCTGATCCATGGTCACAATATCAGTATGGAAGCCTACGCAGCCCAGTTCCTCGCACTTGGCAGAATTGCAGTGGTAAACCACCTTGTACTCGATCTGCTTCGACTCCACGACGATCTTACGGAGACCGGTGGCATAATCCGACGAGTTTTCCCAGAAATTCGTGTCAACGACATCTTTGATTACCAGTTCCTGCCCCAGATCCAGGAATTCATCCGGATAGAAGCACTGTCCGTCGTCATAATAGTATTCCGGCACATCCTTCTGTCCCTTGGCCGGACCGGTGTACAACGTGCCTTCTCCGCCCACTTCGCCGCCGTTAGGTGCCAGAATCTCCCCTTTCGTATTGACGATATAGAAGCCGCCTGCATTGGTCTCCGCTTTGGAATTGATCAGCTTTTCCCCATGCCGCAGAACGTCCCCTGCATGGATTCCATCTTCGGCCTGACCGTTTTCGGAACAGGAATAATAATCCCGGATGCCCTGCTCTGCGAACGCCGGTGCTGCGGCCGGAATCGACATGCTGACCATCAGCGCTGTCGTCAGCATCACTGTTATCATTTTTTTCTTCATTTTCTTTTCTCCTCTTTTCTATCTATTTTTTTCTGAGCAAAATCCATTTTCCCGGCTTTCATCCCACGTCTCCCTGTGCCGGTGTGTACAGGGTTTGGGCCATCTCTGTCAGGGCTTTTTCGGACGCACCCGTATCCATGGTCAGACTGTAAACCAGACCCGGAGCCAGATCCAGCCAGATGAGTTTACCGGCTCCGCCCTCTGTCCAGAAAGCTTCCGCCGCACACCATCCAAGCTCTACGCTGCTGTGATTTTCATAATCCCGATTCTGCATGCCGGAAATATCCTGCAGCATCACCTGACCGGTGCCGGCCGTTCGATACGCATAGTGGATTCCATCCATCTCAAAAGAGGTTTCTGCCGTTTCCAGAGATTCTGTTCCGTCACCCGGATCCAGCGTGAAAGTGATATACATGACATTCTTCGCACTTGCCGGTGCCACATCCATGTCATACCCCAGACGGTTCATAATCTGCCGGGCAGTGGTAAGCAGTGCATCCTCACCGGCTTCTCCGCCCCCGGCAAGAATATACAGCACTTCTTCTTCCTCCGTATACCAGGCGACCCAGCCATCCTCTCCGGCAGGCACCTCAGCTTCAGAAGTCTTTTCTGCACGGCAGGTATAGTTCTCTCCTGCCAGTGTGAAATCCGCCTCCACCGCATCTCCGCCATCGCAGATTTCGTAGGTCGCAGCTTCTGCCTCCTCCGGCAGAAGCAGGCGGAATCCCAGTGCCGCAATGTCTTCCATGGTTACAGGCTTTTCATCGCCCCGCAGCCTTCCGCCTGCAGCGATGCCCGCTGCTACCAGACAGAGGCAGGCAGCCGCTGCGATGCTCCGCCACAGCCAGACCCTGCGGTTCCTGCCGGCAGAGAATCCGGCTGAAGCTGACCTGGCGGCAGGTTCTGCATAGGCTTCCTCCAGAAATTCATCCTCGATTCCATTCATAAAACGCTGAAACAGCTTCTGGTTCATACATGCAATCCCTCCTTTGCCAGTGTATCCCGCAGCTTTCCGCGGCTGCGGAACAGCGACGACTTCACCGCTTCTTCACTGCAGCCGCAGCTTTCTGCGATTTCCTTCACGCTCTCCCCATACCAGTAACGGCGCACGAAGTAAATTCTCGCCTTTCGGTTCAGTTCCTTCAGAAAGCCGTTAAGCAGCTGGCGAAATGCTTCCCCTTCCAGCATCTCTGCCCGGTCCGCCTCCTGCCCCAGCGCCCCTGCCAGTTCTTCGAAGGCTTCCGTCAGGGCTGAATTTCTTCGTTCTGCCGTGTTATATGCATACCGGTCCAGTGCCAGATTTCTGGCAATCCGTGCCGCATATGCCTTCAGCGATGCCGGTCGTTCAGGCGGAATGGACCGCCACATCCGCAGCCAGGTGTCTGTCACACATTCCTCGATATCGCGTGCATCGCTTAGAATCCGGCCTGCAACGGCCGCACAAAGCCCGCCGTATTTCTTTCTTACCTGCTCCAGTGCCATCTCGGACCGCTGAAAAAACAATGCAATGATTTTTTCGTCTTCCATGTACATGTGCTTTCATTTACCCCTTTTCATCTCTTATGACGACGTCTCATGTCATTTGGTTTCGTCTGTTTTAAACTATTTCAAAAAAAATTCATTTTTTCTGCACTCCAGTACTCCTTCTTTCCGAAGCTTGCTGATTTCTGCCGAAAGTCCGCTGCGATCCACTTCCAGGTAGTCGGCCAGTTCCTGCCGGTCATAGGGAATGGTAAAATGGCTGTTGCCGGCTGCCTTGGCCTGCATCAGCAGATAGGTCATCAGCTTGTCTCTGGTGGTTCGCTTCGAAGTGATCTCGATCTTCTGATGAAATACCAGGTTCTTAGCAGCGACAATCTGCAGCAAATTGAAGATCAGCCGGCTGTGAAACTCGCATGCGTTGGTACAGGATGTGGTCAGCCGCCGGCAGTCAAACGCCATGTATGTGCAGTCTTCCGATGCTGTCACACTGACAGGAAGCTCCTCCAGACCGGCACAGGCAAAGGACTCTCCGAACAGCTCCCCCGCTTCGATCCGTGTCAGAATCGTCCTGTTTCCGAAGTAATCTTCCCGGATGATCTGCCCGCTGCCGGAAAGCATCAGCCCCATATACCGGGCCGGCTCGCCCTCCCGAAAAATCATCTCACCCTTGACTGCCGAAACCGTCCTGGCACCCAGACAGGAAACCATGGAAGACAGATTTTGATCAGAAATGCCTTCAAAGAGCGGGCACGCCCGCAAAATTTCCTCGTTTTTTTTCATATTTTTCTCCATTTTGTTGAAAATTCAACATACAGTATGGTATCATTATAGTATACTCTATCCAGAAAGTCAAAGGGAGGATATACGCAATGCGGAGAATCGACAGAGAAATGCCAGCAGAATTTGCTTATGATGTGACAGACCGGTGTGAATACGCCACCCTATCCATGACAGACCCGGAAGGCCTGCCTTACTGTCTGCCTGTCACCATCGTGCGGGATGAAGACACCGTCTATTTTCACTGTGCCAGAGACGGCTTTAAAGTCCAGTGCCTGCGCGCAAACCCGCAGGTCTGCCTGGCTTGTGTCTGTGATACCCACATCATTGCCGAAAAGTTCACCACAGAATATGCCTCGGCCATTCTGCGGGGAACTGCATCGGAGGTAACCGATGATGCCGAAAAAATCCATGCCCTTCGGCTTCTGTGCCAGCGCCATACCCCTGCCGGTATGGACGGCTTCGATGCTGCTGTGGCAAAAAGCCTTCCGCGGACCGCTGTCTGGAAAATCGAAATTTCGGATATTACCGGCAAGCGGAAGAAATACGACAGCCGCGGCGAAGAAATGAAATTCGGAAGAGAGGAATAACACAATGAAACGAAAAATCATCCATATAGACGAAAGCAAATGCAATGGCTGCGGCTTGTGCGCCGCGGCCTGCCACGAGGGTGCCATCGGCATGGTGGACGGCGTGGCCAGACTCCTGCGGGAGGACTACTGCGACGGTCTGGGTGACTGCCTGCCGGCATGCCCTACCGGCGCCATCACCTTCGAAGAGCGGGAAGCCCTGCCGTATGATGAGGAAGCAGTCCGCATGGCGCAGGCTGCTTCGAAGGGCAGCGCGCAGGCCGCCGCCGGAAGTACAGCCGAACATCCGGCGGCAGCGAACGTGCTCCCGTGCGGTTGCCCGGGAAGTCAGTCCCGTACCCTGCACAGAGAAAGCACACCGGCCTCCGAACCACCGGCTTCCTGCGTCACAGCTGCAGCCCCTGCGGTTAGCCGACTTTCTCAGTGGCCGGTGCAGATCAAACTGGTTCCGGTAAATGCACCGTATTTCGATGGTGCGGATCTGCTCATCGCTGCAGACTGTACCGCTTATGCCTACGGCAATTTCCACGAAGAGTTTATCCGCGGCCGGATCACCCTGGTGGGCTGTCCGAAGCTGGATGAAGGCGATTACACGGAAAAGCTGGCCTCCATTATCGCTTCCAACGACATCCGAAGCGTGACCATCGTCCGCATGGAAGTGCCATGCTGCGGCGGCATCGAAATGGCGGCCCGCCGCGCCCTGCAGACCAGCGGTAAATTCATTCCGTGGCAGGTGGTCACCATCTCCACCGACGGAAGAAAGCTGTAAAGCCGCAGTGCATAATCCGGCAGCCTTCGGGCTGCCTTTTAGATTTTATACAGTTCCCATCTCGCATCCCTTAAAATATATTTCAGCTCATACCGCACATCCCGGCCGCAGACGAAGCTCTGGCACCGGTACAGAATAAACTCCACACTGCCGAATCGAAGCGGCTCCGACTCCAGAATCTTATCCACAGATATGGTCTTCCGCACGCCATCCCGGTCTTCATATCGGATTTTTCTTGGCTCCGGATATTCCCCGCGATAAAACACCGCCACCGCTTCCACGGGTCTGGCCACAATCTTCATCCGTCTGCATCCCCTTTCTCCTTGTGCATGCCCGCCGCCCCGGCACTGTCCCCAGTCCTGCGCCGAATGCTGTGCTTTCATTATAGCGAAC
>JAEDMR010000235.1 GCA_016302925.1 Bacillota bacterium | reverse complement strand
TGATGCCTATTTCGCCAGATACGGTGAAAAGGCTGCAGATAATCCGACTCAGGGAAACAAGGCCGGTGTTCTGACGACACTGGAAGAAAAGTCACTGGGCTGCATCCAGAAAGGTGGACACTGTGCCGTGATGGAAGTGCTGAAATACGGCGATCGCGCCACGAAGAACGGCTTTATTCTTATCAGCGGCCCAGGCAATGACCTGGCAGGTGTCAGCGGGCAGATTGCTGCAGGTGCAGTTCTCACCCTCTTCACCACAGGACGCGACACACCGTGCGGCTTCGCCGGACCGACCTTCCGTCTTTCCTCCAATACCGCCCTGGCCACCAGAAAGAAGAACTGGATTGACTACGATGCCGGCCGTCTGCTGACTGCGAAGACACCGGAAGAAGTCGAAGCGCTGAACCAGGAACTGTATGATGCTGTCATGGCTACGGTAAACGGTCAGTATCATACCCGTACCGAGGAAAACGGCTACTACATCATGGGGGCACTGAAAGACGGCGTCACGCTGTAAACATGATTTCGCAAACCGATCCTTTTTCCAAATTACAATATTCAGAAGCACACACAACACACAAAGCAAAAACGGCTGCAGAAATGCAGCCGTTTTTGTAAGGGAAATTCTATTATTACTGTTGTTTTCCGGTGCTCTTTTGAGGTATTATATTCTTAGATATTATGGAAGAAAACGGTTCGGCTTCCGAACCAAAAAAGGAGAAATGAATTATGGACATGAATGGTTTTTTTTATCAGGTGGATCAGCTTCTCATGGAGAAAAAAATGGATGAGGCTGAAAAATATATGAAAGACAGTCTGGCGCAGGCAGAGGAAGAATGCGATGCAGCTGCCATGATTTCCATCTGCAACGAGCTGGGCGGCCTGTACCGCGCCCTTTCCCGCTACGTTGAGGGCATTCCTCTGTATGAAAAGGCGCTGCAGTGCATCCATGATCTGGGACTGGACGGTACGGAACACCATGGAACCACGCTGGTCAACTATGCTACGACCTACACCATGATGGGAGATGTTCCAAAGGCTCTGGAGCTGGATACGGAAGCCGCCGGCATCTTTTCCAGTGCAGGCTTCGCCATGGATTACCGGCTTGCCACATTATATAACAACATGAGCTTTCTCTGTATGGATCTGGGCCATTATGAAGAAGCAGAGACCAGCCTCAATGACGCCCTCTACATCCTGAAGGCTCTGGATGACAGCGAAATCGATGTGGCAGTGACCTATTCCAATCTGGCTAATGTATATCTGGCCATGAACCGGCTGGAAGAGGCAAAGGTTACCGTAAAGAAGGCCCTGGATCTGTTTATTGCTGAAAGCGGTGATACAGATGTTCACTATGCCGGAGCTGTCAACACGCTGGGTGCCATCTATTTCCGGGAAGAAAACTGGGAAAAGGCTGCTGCCCTGATGGAAACTGCGCTGAAGCTCAATGCCAGGGACTATGGAGAAGAGAATCAGAGCTATGCAATCCTCAGCAGCAACCTGGCAGACTGCCTAGAGAAGATGGACCGTAAGGCGGAAGCAGAGGAATACCGCAGGAAGGCTGCCTCCATCATGGAAAGGATCGGCCTGTGAAGGGGCTTGCTTTAGCAAAGGCGTATTACGATGCCTTCGGCAGCAGGATTCTGGAAGCAGCGGATCAGCTGGATTCGGGACTTGCTGCCCGGCTTTCCATCGGTCTAACCGGCGAAGGCTCTCAGTGCTTCGGCTATGACGATGCCATTTCCCAGGACCATGACTTCGCACCGGGATTCTGCGTATTTCTGTCCGATGAAGATTTTCAGGCCTTCGGTCCGGCGCTGCAATCTGTCTATGGTCAGCTTCCGGAACGATTTCAGGGATTCACCTGCGAAAACATCATCGCCGGAGATCGTCTCGGAATCATGAGCTGCAGCGGGTTTTACAACCGCTTCACCGGCGTTCCCGAGACGAATCTGGACTGGCTGTTTCTACCGGAATCTGCTCTGGCGGCTGCCACAAACGGTCAGATCTGGCAGACCGGATGCAGCCAGTTTGATGCAGTTCGAAACCTTCTGTCCTCCTTCTATCCGGAGGATATCCGGCGAAAAAAGATTGCAGCCCGGGCGTCTGTGCTTTCGCAGGCCGGTCAGTACAATCTGCTGCGGCTGATTCGCCGGGAAGACGAAGTGACTGTCCTTTTCGCCATGAGCCGGTTTGAAGAAGCGGCCATCTCCATGATCCATCTGCTTCGACGCCGTTATACGCCATTTTATAAATGGGCCTTCCGCAGTCTTTCCGACATGGCAGAAACAGACGCCCTGGCAGAGGACTGCTGCAGGCAGCTGAAAAAAATGCCGGAGGTGGGGATTTTGCTCCGTCAGGGAAAAAAAGAGGAGGCGGAAAGCCTGGCCTTCCATCTGACCGAGACCATCTGCGAGAGCATTGTCCGGGAGCTGCGGGGCCAGCACCTGTCGGAAACTACAGGCAGCTTCCTGCAGGACCATCTTACAGACATCATGCGCGGTATCGAGGATCCACAGATCCGCACCATGCATCCCATGGCGGATCCGGCAGTCTGAAGAAAATCTTGTATCAGTCAGCATACAGCAATTAAAGAAGAGGTATATTTATGGAACAGTTTGACAGACAGAAAACAATCGAAACCATCATTCGGA
>JAEDMR010000234.1 GCA_016302925.1 Bacillota bacterium | reverse complement strand
CGTCCTCCAGATAGGCATCTCTGTCGTAACAGGTGATTTCCACACGTCTCATCTTCTCCGGATAGCGGCAGGAGAAGAATACCGTCACTGCCTCTGACCCGTCTCCTCCGCCGAAGAATCCCATGGATCCGTCCTTCAGGCTGACATCATGAACCGGCACTGAAAAATCGTACAGGGTGCTTTCCACCGGCACATATCTGCCGTTGATGCCCCGCTCGAACAGGACGATGCCGTTCCACATTCCGCTGCCGCCATCCCGCGATTCGCCATCGCTGTTTTCTGCGTCTGCGCTGCGGCACAGCAGAACCAGATCACCTTTTCCGTCACAGATTCCATCCTCACCGGGGATTTCCTGCAGCAGAACGGCTTCCAGCTCCGTTTCCGTATATTCGCTGGCAGTTCGTGCCAAGGCTTCTTCCGTTCCCACCGTATCATAACGAAGGAAATAAAGCACGACAACCAGCACCAACGCCGCAAGAAACGGTGCAATGCAACAGATTTTGCGAAGTGAATCTCTCATGGCAAGTCCTCCTTTACTCTATGATACAGCCCCGCAGGCGAAAACCCACGAAAAAAGTGCAGTCCAGTTCCGCCTTTCTTTCCGGGTTTCATTCCTGTTCTGCACTCTTTTTTCACACTGTTCTTTTCTCTTCTGTTCTAACCGGCAAAATCCGCATCGCAAGTCTCTGCGTTTATGCCTGGGCGTCTTCGCAGGTCTTCATGGCTTCCAGCGTCTCGGAAAGCAGCTGATCCAGTTCCCAGCCCAGCATTTCTGCACCCTGGATGATGACGTCACGGTCGCAGCCGGCTGCGAATCTCTTATCCTTGAACTTCTTTTTCAGGGACTTCAGCTCCATGTCCTGCACGCTCCTGGACGGCCGCATGAGGGCTGCCGCACCGATGAGTCCTGTCAGTTCGTCGCAGGCGAACAGCACCTTTTCCATCTCCCGCTCCGGCTTCACATCGACACAAAGTCCATATCCGTGGGACACGATGGCATGGATCATATCCTCTTCAATGCCGCCTTCCCGCAGCAGCTCCGGCGCCTTCTTACAGTGCTCTTCCGGCCACATCTCGAAATCGATGTCGTGGAGCAGACCGACCATGGCCCAGTAGTCCGCTTCATCGCCGTATCCCAGCTTTTCGGCGAAATACCGCATGGTGCCTTCCACCATCAGACCGTGGTGAATATGAAATTCATCCTTATTATACTTTTTCAGAAGTTCCAGTCCTTCATCTCTTGTGATCATGTTTTTTGCCTCTTTTCTTTTTTATGTCAGTTTCTTTTCTTGTCCGTTATTGTCCGTTTGTAAGATCCGTGGATGCTTTTTTCTCCGGCAGGTTGGAAATAATGACCGCCGCAAAGATTACCGCACAGCCCATCAGTTCTCTCGGTGACATACTTTCGTGGAGCAGAATCGCACCGGAAATTACCGCAAATACGGATTCCAGACAGAGAATCAGGGATGCAGCCGTCGGATCTGCATCGGCCTGTGCCACAACCTGCAGGGTGTAAGCAACACCGCAGGACAACACGCCGGCATAGAGAATCGGCAGCCAGCAGGCTAAAATATTGCCCAGATCCGGTGTTTCGAAAATGAACATGCAGATGATTCCCAGCACGCCGGAAACCAGGAACTGCACGCAGGAAATCTTCACACCGTCGGCTTTCGGCGAAAAATGGTCGATGACCAGAATATGTACGGCGAACGCAACGGCGCAGAGCAGCACCAGCATATCGCCGAACTGTAGACTGAAGGAAGCGTCGGTCATGCAGAGCAGATACAGCCCCACTGCACCCAGCGCCACACAGACCCACATGATCGGTCTGACTTTTTTTCGCAGCAGCAGGCTGAGAATCGGCACGAATACCACATACAAAGTTGTAATGAATCCTGCCTTTCCCGCTGTGGTATAGCTGACACCGAACTGCTGCAGGCTGGAAGCAACGAACAGTGCGAGGCCGCAGCAGATGCCGCCGATGATTGCGATTTTATCTTTTTCGAAATCAAATACCTTCTCTTCCGTTCCGTTCTGCCTGTTGTTTTTCTTCGTGAAGAAGATGATGACAGGAATCAGAACCAGTCCGCCGATGAACGTGCGGATCCCGTTGTAGGTGAATGGCTCAATGTAGTCCATTCCGCTCTTCTGTGCGACGAAAGCAGAACCCCAGATGAAAGCGGTCAGCAGCAGAAGAATGTTACTCTTCATTTTTTTACTCATTACTCTCTTCCTTTTCTTCAATATACTAAGCCACAGCCCTATTCTATCAAAATTTCCAGATAAGTGCAACATGGCCTTCCCGTTTGGAAGGGGGTTTTTTTTTCTTTCAGGCTGTGTTAAAATAAAAAACATGAGCGATACTATGAAAGTGAGGAACGGAATCATGATGGAACGACGTCTGGAAGAAATCTTAAGCAGTATTGATGAACTGGGACAACTGAGCAGTCAGGCCATGGAAGAAGCGTCTGCCCGCCAGGAGATTCTGGCCAAGCCCACGGGTGCTCTGGGTGAACTGGAGGAAATCTCCATCCGCCTTGCCGGCATCACAGGCCAGGTGAAAAACGATGTGACGAAGCAGGCCATTGTCATCTTTTCTGCCGATAACGGTGTGGTGGAAGAGGGCGTTGCCTCTGCACCCCAGTCTGTCACTCTGTCACAGACCATCAAT
>JAEDMR010000233.1 GCA_016302925.1 Bacillota bacterium | reverse complement strand
ATTAATCACATCGACTCTGCCCGGGTCAAACCGCATCAACAGAATACAGCTTCTCTTCAGATTCTTCAGTGCAACCTCGCCCATGTGGCCGATGGCCTTATTGGACTCGCCAAGAGCCATGGCAGGCACTTCATACAGCTTGGTATCCGGTACTCTCAGATCCGCTCTGTCTTCTGCATCCTGCGGATCCGGCTTCACGATAGCCAGTGACAGCTTTACCAGCACGCCGGCAAACGGAATCAGTGCCACTGCAGTCAGCAGGTTGAACAGGGTCTGGAAGTTTGCAATGCCGCCGCTGTCTACCACGCTGCCCCACAGACTCGGGAAACCTCCCATCATCTTTATGAGGGACATGACAATCATGAATGCGATGGTACCGATCACGTTGAAGGCAATGTGGACGATACCGGTTCTTTTCGCATCTTTTGAAGAACCAATGGAGCAGACCATGGCGGTGGTCACGCAGGTGCCCAGGTTGATACCCATGATCATCGGATAGACCAGATTGAAGGTCATAGCACCCGTCACGGACAGCGCCTGAATCATACCAACCATGGCGGAGGAACTCTGGACGATCACGGTCATCACCAGACCCACCAGCAGTGCCAGAATCGGCTGATCGCCGAATCGCTGCATGAGATCCAGGAACTCCGGAGATTCCGAAAGCGGTTCTACGGCAGCGGTCATGTTCATCAGACCGGAGAACAGAATACCGAAACCCATGCAGATTTCACCCGGCGTATTGCTCTTCGAGGATTTGACAAACATGATCAGGATGATACCTGCGATCATGGCCGCCGGCGCCAGTGTGGAAGGCTTAAAGAACTCCAGAATCATGCTGCCGCCGGAATCGATGTCCATCAGACGGATGATCTGTGCGGTTACCGTCGTTCCGATATTGGCACCCATAACGATGCTGGTGGCCTGCTTCAGGTTGAGAATCCCGGCACTGATCAGACCTACTGTAAGTACGATGGTCGCCGTGGAACTTTGAATGACGGCTGTTACCAGCATACCGGTTATCACACCGAATACAATGTTCTGGGTGGCTTTTCCCAGAACGGTTTTCAGGGCGGAACCTGATGCGTTTTTCAGTCCGTCTCCCATGACTTCCATGCCGTACAGGAACATGGCCAGTCCACCCAGCAGGGTGATGACAGAAAAAATGTCCATTTTCTACTTCCTTTCTTCCCTTTCTTCCCCTTTTTTCCCTTTCGCACCTTTCGCGATTATGCTTCCGGCCCGGCGGCCTCGCCGACCAGGCTGAATGTATTTGATTCCGTGATTCTGACTTTCACAAGCTTCCCTGTCATATCCGGCGTTCCCCGGAAGTTGACCAGTTTGAAGGACGCTGTCCGGCCGCTGAAGGTTTTCCCCCCGGTCTTCCCGGGTCCTTCCACCAGCACGGTCTCCGTACGACCTACATATTCTGCATTTTTTTCGGCGGAGATCCGGTTAATCACTTCCACCAGACGGTTAAATCTGGCGTGTTTCACATCTTCCGGTATCTGGTCTTCATATTGTTCTGCCGGGGTACCCTTTCGTACGGAGTACAGGAAGGTGAATGCCGAGTCGTATCGTACTGCTTCACAAAGGGTCAGGGTTTCCTCAAATTCTTCCTCTGTTTCCCCCGGGAAGCCTACAATGATATCCGTACTGATGGCGATATCCGGTACCGCTGTTCTGAGCTTTTCAACCAGTTTCAGATACTCCTCTCTTGTGTATCTGCGATTCATCTCTTTCAGCACGCGGCTGGAGCCGGCCTGAACCGGCAGATGAATATATTTCCCCAGTTTCGGACAGTCCACGAAGGCCTGAATCAGCTTATCCGAGAGATCCTTCGGATGGCTGGTCATGAACCGGATTCGTTCCAGACCCTCCACTTCCTGCAGCTGATACAGCAAATCGGTAAAGTCTGTGACACTGCCGTCATCACTTTGTCCGCGGTAAGAGTTCACATTCTGTCCCAGCAGCATGACCTCGCGTACTCCATCTTCCACCAGGCTGCGTATTTCCCGGAGAATATCTTCCGGCTTCCGGCTTTTTTCCCTTCCTCTGGTGTAAGGAACGATGCAGTAGGTACAGAAATTGTTGCATCCGTACATGATGTTTACGAAAGCCTTATGTTGGAATAACCGTCTGGAAGGCAGCCCTTCCACAATTTCTTCCCGATCGGGAAGGATGGCAAGCTGCTTTTCCTTTTCCCGGTACAGATTATCCAGAAGTTCCGGCAGCTGGTGGAGATTATGTGTTCCGAAAATCACATCGACCCACGGATACTTCGCCTTCAGCGTATCGATGATATGCTGCTGCTGCATCATACATCCGCAGACGCAAACTGTGAAATTCTCTCCCTGTTCCATCTTTTTCTTTTTCAGCTGACCCAGCGTGCCGAAAAATCGCTTGTCTGCGTTCTCCCGCACACTGCAGGTATTAAAAATGACAATATTCGCATCTTTTCGTTCCTTCGCCTGCACATAGCCCCGTTCCAGCAGCATGCCCGCCAGCGTCTCCGAGTCATGCTCGTTCATCTGACAGCCGAAGGTTGTAATATGAAATGATTTTTCCAAGTATCGATTCTCCTGTCTATTCCTGCCAGGCCTTTTTCGCCTGTTCAAATTCTTTTTTTATGTTTTCCAGAAGCTCCGGTTCGGTCAGAACTTCCAGCCCGGTCAATGC
>JAEDMR010000232.1 GCA_016302925.1 Bacillota bacterium | reverse complement strand
TTTCCAGTATATTCATGCAAATTCCCCTTTCCGGCCCGGCGTGCGGACCCTGTTTCCACACTCTCATTCTATCACAGGATTCTTGCCGGAGACTTTCGAAAATCTGTCAGTTCTGTAAGGATTCCTCCGGCATATACTGATTCCATGAAACGATACGCGGCGCTGCGGTACCTGTCCCTTCCCGCCGCCATGGGACTGGTCTTCTTTCTCACCTTCGGCGGCCCCGGCAGATTTCTTTGCAAAATCCTCTCGCTCGGCATTTCCTGGTGGACCGGGCGGTTTTCGGCTGTCCTGGTTTCTCTTTCGGTTTCTCCGCCAGTGCGGGCACTGGCAGTGGACGGGATCTGTGCCGGCGTCGGCAGCGTGCTGTCCTTTCTTCCGTCCATCGGCACGCTGTTTTTCTGCCTGTCTCTGCTGGAGACCAGCGGGTTTCTGGACCAGTCTGCCCGGTGGCTGGATCGTCCCATGTCCCGCATCGGCCTGCCCGGCAGTGCGGTGGTGCCCCTCCTTACAGGGTTCGGCTGTTCGGTGCCTGCCATTCTTTCCGCCGGACAGCTGCAGAATCCGGGTCAGAAGCTCCGTGCCGTCTTCCTGGTGCCCTTCTTCTCCTGCAGCGCCAGACTGCCCATCTACAGCCTCATTGCCGGCAGCCTCTTTCCCGGACGCAGCGGTTTGATTATCGCCGGTCTATATCTGCTGGGGGCCGGTACCGGTCTGATTCTAGCTGCCGCAGTTCAGGCGGTATTTCCCATTGCTCTGATTCCGCCGCAAACTCCTGCCGCTTCGCCAGCATTTCGCCAGCCATCTCTGAGGAAGGCGCTGGCCGCTGCCTGGGCGGAAGTAAAGGATTTCTCCAGGAAAGCCTTCACCGTGATCTTCCTGGGTTCCATGATCATCTGGCTTCTGGAGCACCTGGATGCCAGCCTTACCCTGACAGAAGTTCCGGCAGAAAGCCTGCTGGCAGATCTGGGCCGGATGGCAGCTCCGCTGTTTGCACCGTTGGGTTTCGGGGACTGGCGGGCTGTTTCCGCAATCCTGTCCGGTCTGACCGCCAAGGAAGCCGTCGTCAGCACACTGACCGTCATGCTGGGAGTAAACGCCGGGAGGATGGATTTTGCGAAGAGTCTGTCGTCCGTCTTTCCCCCTGCGTCTGCCATTTCATTTCTGGTATTCTGTCTGCTTTATACCCCATGCATCGCGGCGCTGGCGGCTGTACGAAAAGAACTGGGCGGGCTCCGCTGGGTCCTGGCCATGGTGGCGTTTCAGTGCAGTTTTGCGTGGATTCTATCTTTTCTTTTCTTCCGGGTCGGTATATAATGGAATCAGATTGTACGAAGTATGATGAACGAGGAGGGTGAATATGAAATTTTATATCGTAGATGCATTTACGGAAACTACCTTTGGCGGCAACCCGGCCGGTGTGGTGATCCTGCCGGAGGGCAGCGATTTTCCGTCCGATGAAACCATGGTGAAAACTGCGGCAGAGCTGCGGTATTCCGAGACGGCGTTTATCCGGCGGCTGAATCAGAAGGAGTTCCAGATTCGCTATTTCACGCCGGCGGCGGAAGTGGAGCTGTGCGGACATGCTACCATCGGTTCCTTCTGTGCCCTGCTGTATGGCGGATATATTGAAGATAACTGTACGTATATGAATCATACCCTGTCCGGCGATTTGAACATCGCGGTGAAGGACGGGTTTGTCCTGATGGATATGGCAGAACCGGTGAAGATCAATGAAATTTCCGATCCTGCTGCTCTGGAGGAGCTGTACCGGATCATGGGCCTGTCATATGAAGAACAGAAATCCCGGGGCGTGAACCTGCTGCCGCAGATGATCTCCACCGGCCTTCCTGACATCATGATGCCGGTGGCCACCCAGGCGGATCTGGCTGCCATCGCACCGGATTTTCCGGCGTTATCTGCGCTGTCGGAGCGCTATGAAGTCGTCGGCGTCCACGCTTTCACTCTGGACGGCGAAGGCGATGCAGTGAAAACCACCTGTCATGTACGCAACTTCGCGCCGCTGTATGATATCGATGAAGAAGCCGCCACCGGCACTTCCAACGGTGCACTGACCTATTACGGCTATCTCAACGGTTTCGTTGCAGACGGGGATGACTGCCGTTTCGTACAGGGCGAGGCCATGAACCGTCCGTCCGTGATCCTGAGCCATCTGGATGTGGACTGCTCCGCAGGCGGCTGCGAAGAAGGCGCTGCCCGTCCATGCTTCATCCAGGTCGGCGGCAGCGGCGTGGTGCTGGCCGAAGGCGAGATTCATATCTGATTTCTGGCAGTATGCAGAAAGGACTCCCTCGATGAAGGAGTCCTTGTTTTTTCTTCGATTCATTTGGATCATTTTGCCTGAACATCCTGCGCTGCCGGGTTCACATGCACCATGATATGCTTTACCTTCGGGAAATGGTGTTCGATGTCATCGTGTACCGTTTCGGCGATACCATGTGCTTCCTGCAGGGTGTACTGTCCGTTGACCTGGATTTCCACATCAACGTAGATTTTGTTCCCGAAGATGCGTGTCTGCAGCATATCGATGCCAATCACATTTTCATTCTCCATGACACACGCGTAAATCTGCTGTTCCGTCTCCTCATCGCAGGCGTGATCCACCATTTTATCCATGGCGCTTTTGAAGATATCGTAAGACGCCTTTGCAATAAATACAAAGATGACC
>JAEDMR010000043.1 GCA_016302925.1 Bacillota bacterium | reverse complement strand
CCGGGATTCGTCCATGCGAAGGTATTCACTTCCGATAACAAGAAGGCAGTGGTGGGAACCATCAATCTGGACTACCGCAGCCTGTATCACCATTTCGAGTGCGGCCTGTATATGCAGGACGTGGAGGAGATTGACGCCATTGAGCGGGATTTCTGTATGACCCGGAGCAAGTGCAAGAAGATGATGGCGGACGATCTGCGGAAGGAAAAGGTGACACGGCGTTTGTTGGGCCTGCTGCTGAAGGTTGTGGCTCCACTGATGTAGCCGCTGCGGTAAAGGATGAAAATCCGAGTTTAGGGAAGAAATGTTCCCGGACCCGGATTTTTTTCTTTCTGCATGCCCAATATGTGACAATTGGGTGAAATCTGTGTTATAAATCCGTGATGAATCCATTTTAATCCGTATTAGCAACATTTAACACATTTTTAACGATGAAATGGAAACAGAATGAATACTTTGAAACGATTGAAAAACAGCCATGGTTCTATAAATTACCTTTATGGCATAAAAATTGCTATAATAATTAATACCTTATACGCGAAGACGCTGTGATGTCACGACAAATGGTTATGACATATCTGACTGATACGGCAGAACGCTATGAAAGAGGGTTAGTAAACTCTTGAAAATGTAGAGGAGGAAAAAAATGAAAAAGAAGATTTTTGCATGCTTCATGGCAATGATGCTCATAATGAGCCTTTTCACTGCATGTGGAGGAAGCGGCGGCAGCTCAGAAGGAACAACAGAATATCGTTCTCTGTATTCTGCCGATGTATCCACTTTGAACTATCTGAATACTACATATACTGCTGATATGGCAATTCCTGCAAACACAGAGGAATGGCTGATCCAGTATGATTCCTTAGGAAATGTAAAGCCTGCGCTGGCAGAGTCCTGGACCACTTCCGAAGACGGCCTGGTTTGGACTTTCACACTCCGCGATGCCAAGTGGTATGACTACAAGGGCGAAGAAGTCGGCACCGTAACAGCACAGGACTTCGTAAATGCAGCAGAATACGCACTGAAGTATGATGTAGCTGCATCCTACATGTTCCCTGCAGCCAAGATCAAGAACAGCTGGGTTGGCTACGATGCACTGATCAGCGGCGAAGTTCCTTGGGAAGAAGTCGGCATTAAGGCAATCGACGATAAGACTCTGGAATTCACGCTGGAAGCTCCGGCTCCATACTTCCTGTCCTGTCTGACCTATGGCTGTTTCGCACCGGCTCCGACCGGAATCCTGAACCAGTTTGGTGACTGGGATAATCGTGCAAGCTGGACCGTAGATGACTGGAATGCATTCTCCGAAGCACTGGACGGCGCATCCTATGATCAGATGTGGTACTGCGGTGCTTACTACCTGAGTGAATACAGTGCCGGTGAAAAATATGTTCTGAAGAAGAACCCGAACTACTTCGAAGCAGATCAGGTTTACATTGATACTCTGACCAATATCTATAATGCAGAAGCAGCTACACTTTCCGGTGAAATGTTCCAGAGAGGCGAAGTAGAAAGCGCATCCCTCTCCAGCACACAGGCAAAGAGCTGGTCTGAAAATGACGCTACCAAGGATCTGTATGCACCAATCCGCGTTCTTCCGGACTACAGTTATTTCTGGTGCTTCAACTTCGATCCGCAGTTTGATGCAGAATATGAACCGGATAACTGGGCAATCGCTGTAAACAACGAAAACTTCAGACAGTCCATCATGCACGGCATCAACAGAATCGGCGTCATCAAGATTTCCGACGAACTGAATGCAGAAACTCTGCTGCAGAACACCATCACTCCGGCGAACTTCGTAGCTGCAGGCGGTACAGATTATGTGAATCAGCCGATCTTCAGTGAACTGGCTGTAAGCGAAGGTCCGGATATCTACTTCAATGAAGACCTGGCAAAGGAATACAGAGATAAGGCGAAGAAGGAACTGGAAGCTGCCGGTGCAACCTTCCCTGTCAAGATTCTGATGCCTTATCTGCCATCCTCTTCTGACTGGGCTTCCGAATGTACTTATATGGAAAAACAGCTGGAAGAACTGTTAGGTTCTGACTACATTGACATCATCGTTGATCAGGGTCCGCAGCAGGACTTCCTGAGCAGTGTAAGACGCTGCGGTAACTATGCTCTGTTAAAGTGTAACTACGGATGTGACTATGCTGACCCTCTGACTTATGCAGATCCGTTCTGTGAAGGAAACAACTACAACTTCATGGATACCAGCACAGCACCTGAAACCAAGGCGGTTATGGATGAATACTATGCAGCAGTTGCAAAGGCGGATGCCATTACAGATCCGGAGAAGACAGCAGAACGTTATGCTGCATTTGCAGAAGCAGAAGCAACCCTGATTGAACATGCAGTTGTTGTTCCTCTGGGACTGTCCGGCGGATATCAGGCAACCAAACTGAATCCATTTGAAAGTCAGTATGCACCGTTTGGCGTATCCACGCTGCGTTACAAAGGACAGCACATCTTAGAAAATGCAATGAATACTGAAATGTTCAATTCCGAACTGGCGAAGTGGGAAGAAGCAAGAGCAAATGCTGCGCAGTAGTTCCCATATTGTATGAAGCATAAATTTTCATAAGAAATTTGAGGTACAGCCGGAGTCACCTCCGGCTGTACGAATTTATAGGAATAGAAAAGGAGGCGTGGAGCTAGAAAATGAGTTCTTATATCGTAAAAAGAGTGCTCCGCTCATTTGTCACGCTGTTTCTGGTATGTACCATCGTATTCTGTCTGCTGCGTCTGATGCCGGTGGAGGGTTATTTTCCGAATTTTGATAAGATGACACCGGAACAGGTACAGCACCAGCTGGAAATTAAGGGACTGACGGATCCTCTGCCGACCCAGCTCGGCAGATTCTATAACAACCTTCTGCATGGCGATTTGGGAAATTCGTCCAGGTATCGTCCAGGAATTGAAATTACTGAAATTTTGGCGGACAAGGTTCCCATCTCCATGCTGCTTGGAACCATTTCTCTGGTAATATCGCTGGTCTTGGGACTCCCGCTGGGACGTTTGATGACCAGGTATAAGGGAAGGATTCCGGACCACATCGGAACAGCGTTCATTGTTGTCATACAAGCTGTGCCGGCGGTCGTATATTATCTGTTCATTCAGATGTATGGTACCAGTTTAATGGGACTTCCGCTTTTGTTCTCCAGAGATAATCTGGCGACTTATATTCTGCCCGTTTTTTCTCTGTCTCTGGGTAATATCGCATATTACGCCATGTGGCTCAGACGGTACATGGTGGATGAAAGCAATAAAGACTATGTAAAGCTTGCAGTTGCAAAGGGTGTGAATTCTAAGGAACTGATGCGGAAACAGATTTTCCGTAACGCAGTTGTACCGCTGGTACAGTATATTCCGACTTCATTCGTACTGACCGTGGTAGGCTCCATTTATGTAGAATCACTCTATTCCATCCCTGGCATGGGCGGACTGCTTGTAAAATGCATTCAGAGCCAGGACAACACGATTGTACAGGCGCTGGTACTGATTTACTCCGCATTGAGTATTATCGGTCTGATTTTGGGCGATATTCTGATGACATTCGTTGATCCGCGAATTACGTTTGGCAAGAAGGGAGGATCTCGCTGATGAATAAATTTTCACCAAAAGATCATCTGGCAAAAGGTCTGGAAGATTCCGTATCACAGACCATAAAGGAAACAGCAGATAAGCTGGAAGAAGCAAAAGGAATGGACTGCTGTTCCAATACCGAAGAAGAGCCGAAAACAGTAAATCGTGCATCCATGAGTGAAGAAGAACTGTTCACATTTGCAGAGCATGATATGAAAGAATCGGAAAGAATGGGATATACAGAGTATTCCTACTGGCGTTCCACTTTCCGTACCTTTTTTCATAATAAAGTTGCCGTTTTCTTCCTGGTTCTCATGTGCATATTGCTGCTGTTTACATTTATTCAGCCGCTGCTGCCGAATCAGGCGGATCCGAATCAGATCTTTTTCGACGAGAACGGTATGGCACGTGCCAATCTGCAGCCAAGTTCCGAATTCTGGTTTGGAACAAACAGTGCAGGGCAGGACCTGTGGGCGAGAATCTGGGGCGGAACCAGACGTTCCCTGATTATCGGTATCTGCGCTGCGATTGCAGAAGTTATTATTGGCGTAACCATCGGCCTGCTCTGGGGTTATGTGAGAAAACTGGACTTCTTCTTCACCGAGCTGTGGAATGTGTTCGATAATGTGCCGCAGACCATCGTTCTGGTACTGCTGGCATATATCATGAAGCGGAGCATGTTTACACTGATTTTCGCCATGAGTATCACCGGATGGCTTTCCATGGCATTGTTCATTCGAAATCAGGTGCTGATGATACGAGATCGAGACTATAACCTTGCATCTCGCTGTCTGGGAACACCGATCTACAGAATCATCATGAAGAACCTGCTGCCGTATATCGTATCGGTTATCATGCTGCGCATGGCACTGACGATTCCGGGAGCAATCGGTAATGAAGTATTCATCACATATATCGGTCTGGGGCTTCCGCCAAGTGCACCGTCGTTAGGTAACCTGGTCAATGCAGGCCGTGCACTGATGATGAGTCCGGAACTCAGATACCAGTTGATTTTCCCGACAATCGTACTGTCCATCATTACGATTTCATTCTATGTCATTGGTAATACATTCTCTGATTCTGCAGATCCGAGAAATCACCACTAGGAGGTACGAGATGGAAAAGATGAATAAAGACACAATCCTAAGCGTCGAAGACCTCCAGGTAAAATTTACACTGCGAGGCGCAGTGCTGAATGTACTGCGGGGCATCAGCCTGGACATTCATAAGGGCGAGAGTATTGCCATCGTAGGTGAATCAGGCTCCGGAAAATCCGTATTTACGAAAACCTTCCTGGGCATGCTGGACTCCAACGGCTACATTGACAACGGGACCATCCGGTTCCGCATGGACGATTCCGGCAGCGATGAAAGTATCGTAGATCTGTCCAGGTTCAAGACTGAAAAAGAATGGCTGACGGTTCGCGGTAAGCAGATTGCCATGGTAATGCAGGACCCGATGACCAGCCTGAATCCGCTGAAGACCATCGGACGTCAGCTGGAAGAGACGGTCATGCTGCACCACGATGTCACAAAGGCACAGGCTCATGAACGTGCGGTACAGCTTCTGACCGACGTGGGAATCAATGAGCCGGAACGCCGCTGCAAGCAGTATCCCCATGAATTTTCCGGTGGTATGCGGCAGCGTGTTGTCATCGCCATTGCACTGGCCTGTGATCCGCGGGTACTGATCTGTGATGAGCCGACTACGGCACTGGATGTAACGATTCAGGCACAGATTCTGCAGCTCATTCGTGATCTGCAGAAAAAGCTGAATCTGACGACAATCTATATCACCCACGACCTGGGCGTGGTAGCGAATGTGGCAGACCGTATTGCGGTTATGTACGCAGGCGATATTATCGAGGTGGGCGGCGTCAATGAAATTTTCTATGATCCGCGTCATCCGTACACCTGGGCGCTTCTCAGTTCCCTGCCGCAGCTTGGGATCAAGGGACAGGATCTGTACTCTATCGTGGGAACGCCTCCGAATCTGCAGCTGGAAATTAAGGGGGACGCGTTTGCACCGCGAAACCCGTATGCATTGAACATTGACTTTGTAAAGCGTCCGCCATTCTTTGACGTGACGCCGACCCATAAGGTCAGAACCTGGCTGATGGATCCCCGTGCTCCGAAACTGGAGCCGCCAGAGGCAGTAAAACGACTTGCAGAAGGGAGGCTGTAACGGTGGCTGTAAATAATAATGAAGATAAGAAGGTTCTGGTTGATGTTAAGAATCTGACCATACAGTTCGGTTCGCACAGGCATCCGTTCACTGCTGTTGACAATGCAAGCTTCCAGATCTATAAAGGGGAAACCTTCGGCCTGGTAGGGGAATCCGGTTCCGGAAAGACCACCATCGGCCGTGCCATCATCCGAATCAATCCGACGGCTGGCGGTGAAATCATTTACGACGGAAAGAAGATCAACGGAAAGATTTCGAAGGAACTGGATCGGGAAGTAACCCAGAAAATCCAGATGATTTTCCAGGATCCGATGGCCTCCTTAAATGAAAGAGCCAAGGTAGACTATATTGTAGCGGAAGGATTGCTGAACCTGCCGAAAAAACTGACCAAGGAAGAACGCCAGCGTGAGGTTTCCGAAGCGCTCAATTCCGTAGGACTGCTTCCGGAATTCGCAAGCCGGTTCCCGCATGAGTTCTCCGGCGGACAGCGGCAGCGAATCGGCATTGCCAGAGCCATGGTGATGCGGCCGGAGTTCATCATCGCGGATGAGCCGATTTCCGCACTGGATGTATCCATCCGTGCGCAGGTGCTGAACCTGATGGCGAAATTCCAGCGGGAATACGATCTGACCTATCTGTTCATTTCCCATGACCTTTCGGTGATGCGTTTCATCTGTGACCGTATCTGCGTCATTCACAAGGGCGTGCTGGTGGAACTGGCGGAAACGGAAGAACTGTTTGCACATCCGACCCACCCGTATACCCAGGCTCTTCTTTCAGCAATTCCAATGCCGGATCCGGTAAAGGAAAAGAAAAAGGTCCTGAAGGTTTACGATCGCTCCTGCCATGATTACAGTGTGGATAAACCGTCCTGGCGTGAAATCCGCCCTTCACATTTCGTATGGGCCAATGACCCGGAATTCGAGAAATATAAAGAAGAACAGTGTGTGGAATAAATTTTCATAGTATAGTAATGAAAAAAGCTCTCCGGTTTCGGCCAGAGAGCTTTTTATTGCAAATATATCCGGCATCGTTATGCCACGTCCAGATATTCTTCTAAAGTAATCCCCTGCCGGGTGATCTCCTTCGCAGCATCCACGCCCACATAACGGATATGCCACGGCTCGTACATGTAGCCGGTGATGTCTTCCTTTCCCTTCGGATAGCGGATGATAAAGCCGTATTCACTGCAGTGCTCCGTAATCCAGGCACCGTCCGGGTAATCGGTGTAATTCTGTGAAAGACCCCAGTTCATGGAGGCGCTGGTCACATCGATGGCGTAGCCGGTATGGTGCTCGCTCTGGCCCGGATAGGCGAACATCTTTTCCGTATATTCCTTGCCGTTGGCAGCAAGAGAGTTGTTATACAGGCTTTCCTGCAGTGCATAACTTCGGTAAGCGGAGCAAATGGCGAAATTCAGCCCTTCTTTTTTCGCATCCGCCAGCATGGAAAGATACGCATCGTAGGCTTCCCGCTTCACCTTCAGATTTTGATTGGTGGAAAGAGAGCCGTCGATATCCACCATGTCCGTCGGGTAGTAGTCCCGGGATACGGCGTATTGTTTATTCACCAGAACGAAAAGATTCCCGTCATCCTTCGTCCGCACATCGGTGCTGGCCGGTGCCTGCGGTCTGGTTGTTTCGTTCGGATCTTCTGATTCAGCCGGATCCTGAGAATCGCCGGGATCCTGAGAATCGCCGGGGTCCTGAGAATCACCGGGGTCCTGAGAATCACCAGGGTCCGCAGTGTCGTCAGCATCTCCGGGATCTCCGGTCTGGGATGCATCCGGTGCTTCCGGCAACTGGTTTCCTTCGCTCTGATCCCTGTCTCCCAGAAGAAATAGAGCCAGGACGACGAGGATCACAGCAAGCAAGATTCCCATCAAAATATAAAATCGCGGTGTTACCTTCCAATGCTTCTTTTTTTCTGTTCTCATGGAAATTTCCCTTCTGAAAATAGTGAATATGGTCGCTTCAGCCGGTTTTCATTTCTGCCGGCGACATGGTGAAAAAAAGGGCACCGGCCATGCCGGCACCCTTTTCGAGATGTTCGATTAATATACGTTTCTGCGGGTGTAAGAAGTATGAAGCAGCTCATGAGCCTTATGACCACCCGGTTCTCCCAGGTAGTTGTCATACAGATCCTTCATGATCGGATTTTCATGACTCTTACGCAGTGTCATTGCAGCATCTTCGCTGTACAGCGCCTTGGCACGGTCTGCACGCAGATCGGTGAAGTTTCTCACTTCGCCTGGCTGGTGTGGCTGACCGCCGCCGTTTACGCAGCCGCCCGGACAAGCCATGACTTCGATGAAGTCATAGTTTGCCTCGCCGTTCTTTACACTGTCGAGGAGCTTAGCCGCATTGGACAGGCCGGAGGTTACGGCAACCCGCACCTTGGTGCCTGCCAGATCGTATTCGGCTTCCTTAATTGCCTGCGTACCGCGGACTTCATGGAATTCAACCGGATTGCAAGGCTTGCCGGTATACACTTCATATACGGTACGAAGGGCAGCTTCCATTACGCCGCCGGTGGCACCGAAGATATGACCTGCACCGGAAGCGATGCCCAGGAACGGATCGAATTCTTCGTCCGGAAGATTGGTGAACATCAGGCCTGCCTTGCGAATCATGGCAGCCAGTTCTCTGGTAGTCAGAGAAATATCGATGTCAGGCAGTCCGTTTTCGGAAAGCTCTTCTCTGCTGACCTCAAACTTCTTGGCTGTACAAGGCATGATGGATACGATGACGATGTCCTTCGGGTCGATGCCGTGTTTTTCTGCATAATAGGTACGAACCATGGCACCGAACATGCCCTGCGGACTCTTGCAGGAGGACAGGTTTTCGATCATGTCCGGGTAATAAGTTTCACAGAACTTGACCCAGCCCGGCGAACAGGAGGTAATCATCGGCAATTTACCGCCGTTCTGCAGACGGTGCAGGAATTCGGTCCCTTCTTCCATGATGGTCAGGTCTGCAGCCGTATCCACGTCGAAGACCTTATCGAAGCCCAGACGGCGGAGTGCGGTTACCATCTTACCTTCCACGTTGGTGCCCACCGGCATGCCGAAGCATTCACCCAGCTGCGCACGAACGGAAGGCGCGGTACCTACCACCACATGCTTGGTTGGATCTGCGATGGCAGCCCATGCTTTTCCGGTATCGTCCCGTTCGGTCAGTGCACCGGTAGGGCAGACTGCGATACACTGACCGCAGTGGATACAGGAGGTTTCCGCCAGAGGCATATCGAAGGAACAGCCGATATGGGAATCAAATCCGCGTTCATTCGGCCCGATGACGCCCACAAACTGGTTCTTTCTGCAGGTTGCGACGCAGCGGCGGCAGAGGATACATTTGGAATTGTCACGAATCAGATGGATGGAAGATGCATCCACATCCGGTTTCAGATCAAACTTTCCAAATTTATATTCGTCCACACCGTACTCGCGGCAGAGAGCCTGCAGTTCGCAGTCAGTGGAACGAGGACAGGACAGGCAGTCCTTTCTGTGATTGGAGAGCAGCAGCTCCAGGGTCGCCTTATGAGAACGCTGCACAGCAGGGGTGTTTGTGAACACTTCCATACCTTCTGTTACAGGGTACACACAGGAGGTGACCAGAGAGCGGGCCCCCTTCACTTCTACGAGGCACATACGGCATGCGCCGATTTCATTGATATCTTTTAAGTAACATAATGTCGGGATGCGGACACCGGCTTCTCTTGCAGCTTCCAGAACTGTACTTCCGGCCGGCACTTCCACAGGAATCCCGTTGATTGTCAGTTTAACCATGCTCACGATTCACAGCTCCTTTCCTTAACCCTTGATGATGGCGCCGAATTTACATTTTTCAAGGCAGGCACCACACTTGAGACATTTTTCCTTATCGATGACATGCGGTTCGCGCAGGTTGCCGCTGATGGCAGCTGCAGGACATACATGCGAGCAGGCTGTACAGCCGCGGCACTTATCGGCAAGGATCTGATAGGAAAGCAGTTCCTTACATACGCCGGCAGGACATTTCTTATCTACCACATGGGCGATGTATTCATCACGGAAGTAGCGCATGGTGGACAGGACCGGATTCGGTGCTGTCTGCCCCAGTGCGCAGAGAGAGTTGGCCTTAATATCATAAGCCAGCTGTTCCATTTCGTCCAGGGTCTCCAGCGTGCCCTTACCGCTGGTGATCTTCTCCAGCATTTCCAGCAGACGCTTGGTGCCGATCCGGCATGCAGTACATTTGCCGCAGGATTCGTCCACGGTGAATTCCAGGAAGAACTTGGCGATATCTACCATACAGGTATCTTCGTCCATAACGATCAGACCGCCGGAACCCATCATGGTTCCCACGGCAGCCAGGTTCTCGTAATCGATCGGTGTATCGATCAGAGAAGCCGGGATGCAGCCGCCGGACGGGCCGCCGGTCTGTGCAGCCTTGAACTTCTTACCGTTCGGAACACCGCCGCCGATATCTTCCACAACTTCCCGGAGTGTGGTTCCCATAGGGATTTCCACCAGACCGGTATTATTGATCTTGCCAACCAGACAGAACACCTTGGTTCCCTTGGATTTTTCCGTACCCATGGAAGCGAACCAGTCGGCACCCTTCAGAATGATCTGCGGGATGTTGGCATAGGTTTCTACATTATTTAAAATGGTCGGAACCGCAAACAGACCCTTTACGGCCGGGAATGGCGGACGAGGTCTCGGTTCGCCGCGGTGACCTTCGATGGAGGTCATCAGCGCGGTTTCTTCACCGCATACGAATGCGCCGGAGCCCAGACGGAGCTCGATATCAAAGTCAAACCCGGATCCGAAGATGTCCTTGCCCAGGAAGCCCATTTCACGGGACTGATTGATTGCGATCTGCAGACGGTGGATTGCAATCGGGTATTCCGCACGTACATAGATATAGCCCTGATGGGAACCGATGGCATAACCTGCGATGGTCATGGCCTCCAGTACCACATGCGGGTCGCCTTCCAGAACGGAACGGTCCATGAATGCGCCAGGGTCACCTTCATCGGCGTTGCAGCATACATACTTCACCGGTGCGTCGCCCATGGCGAACTGCCACTTGGTACCGGTCGGGAAACCTGCGCCGCCTCTGCCGCGAAGGCCGGAAGCCTTCACGATATCCACAACTTCCTGCGGAGTCATCTGGGTCAGTACCCGGCCCAGTGCTTCATATCCGTCTACCGCGATATATTCGCGGATATCTTCCGGATTGATGACACCGCAGTTCCGCAGTGCCACACGCTGCTGCTTTTCATAGAAGCGGGTCTGATTCAGACTCTTGATGGCGTCTTCATCCATAGCATCCTTATGAAGCAGCCGTTTTACGATTCTGCCTTTCAGTACATGTTCTTCCACGATTTCCTTCACATCGTCCGGTTTCACCTTGGAATAGAACACGCCTTCCGGATAAACGATCATAATCGGTCCCATTTCGCAGAGACCGAAACAGCCGGTCTGAACAACTTTCACTTCCTGATCCAGGTCATGATAGGCCAGTTCCTTCTTCAGATTCTCCAGGATCTGCTCGGAATGGGAGGAGGAGCAGCCGGTACCGCCGCAAACGAGAATATGCATTCTGATTCTGTCCATAGTTTCAGTCCTCCTTTATTTGTGTTCCTGCTGCTGCACGGCACCGATGGTGTATTCGGTTACCACCCGGCCGTTCACCAGATGTTCCGCAACCACTTTGGCAGCCTTTTCCGGATTCATCAGAACGTATGTAACCTTTTCTTCGCCCGGAACATATACTTCAACAACAGGCTCATATTTACAGATGCCGATGCAGCCCGTCTGGGTCACCATGACACTCTGTAATTTGCGTTTCGCAACTTCATCTACAAATGCAGCCAGGACGGGACGGGCGCCTGCGGCGATTCCGCAGGTTGCCATGCCGACTACCACGCGGGTATCATCGGAAGCATCCTGACGCATATTTACGCTGGACTTCATTTTTTCTCTCAGTTCAGCCAGTTCTGCAAGAGATTTCATTTTCATAACCTCCAAAATTTTGTTCAATTGTTTGTGAAATCTTTCGTTCTGTTTCGCACTGCCTTATTTCAGATATTTTCCGAGTATGGCAGTCACATCGTCCTTGGTTACCTGACCGTATACTTCGTCGTTGATGGTCATAACCGGAGCCAGTCCGCATGCGCCGATGCAGCGGGTGGTGGAAACAGAGAATTCGCCGTCTGCGGTCACTCCGCCAGGTTCGATGCCCAGCGTTTCGCACACTTTGTCCAGAACCGCACCGGCTCCTTTTACATAGCATGCAGTACCCAGACAGACGGAAACCTCATTCTTTCCCTTCGGATTCAGGGTGAACTGTGAGTAAAACGTACATACACCGTAAACTTCAGCCAGAGGAATGTTCAGGCCTTCAGCAATCATCTGCTGAACCTCAATAGGCAGATACCCATAGATGTCCTGTGCCTGCTGCAGAACCGGCATGAGAGCACCCGGAATATCCCGGTAGCTGGCGATGACAGCCTTCAGCTTTTCTTCCTGCTCTGCGGTACCCTGAAATGGTACAACGGTCTTTTTCTTTGCCAATTTCAAAACCTCCTGTCTAATTTATGTTTTATTATCAATACATAACCACAAAAACCATATCTACATTATATCACAAATGTGTAAATATGAAAGAAAAAACAATTTCTTAACAATATTAAAATATTTAGGTTGATTGTATAATCAAGTTGAACAATTTAATAAAAATCCATGGTGGTGC
>JAEDMR010000042.1 GCA_016302925.1 Bacillota bacterium | reverse complement strand
CTGCAGATGACCACATCCCCCAGCATGATTTCCCCTTCCTCCGGCAGTTCGTCCAGGTCGTCAAACTGCGGGAAGGAAAGCACATCCGTCGGGCTGTCCACCTGGCGGTACTCCCGGTTCAGTTCATGAATCTCCTCCAGGGAAACGAAGGTCACACTGATCTCGCTCCGCTCCGTGTCGATCTGCTCTGCATCCAGGCAGTATTCTGCCGCCTGCATCATGGTATCCAGAATTTTCTGTGTGACAGCCTGTCCCTCTTCAAAATATATTTTCATGGCATTTTCTCCTCATCTACTTATTCCTGCAGCTCATCCGGATATTTTTTATAATACTGGTCGTAGGCATTGATAATCTTCTTCACCAGTTCGTGCCGCACCACGTCCACGTCCTTCAGGTAGCAGAAGTCGATATCCTGCACATTTTTCAGCACACGGATGGCTTCCACCAGTCCGGACTTTTTCCCCTTCGGCAGGTCGATCTGGGTCACGTCGCCGGTAACCACCACCTTGGAACCGAAGCCGATACGGGTCAGGAACATCTTCATCTGCTCCCGGGTGGTGTTCTGTGCCTCATCCAGAATAATGAAAGAGTTGTCCAGCGTTCGTCCGCGCATGTATGCCAGAGGAACCACTTCGATGACTTCCTTTTCCTTCAGCCGCAGCGCCGCATCCCTGCCCAGCACATCGTACAGGGCATCATACAGCGGCCGCAGGTACGGATCCACCTTGTCCTGCAGATCGCCCGGAAGGAATCCCAGCCGTTCCCCCGCTTCCACCGCAGGCCGGGCCAGAATGATCTTCTGTACTTCTTTATTCTTGTAGGCGTTGATGGCCATGGCCACGGCAATATACGTCTTTCCCGTTCCCGCCGGACCCACACCGAAGACGATATCCTTCTTCCGGATGCTGTTGACATAATTCTTCTGGCCTACGGTTTTCGGCTTCAGCGGTTTGCCCTTATGGGTGAAGCAGATCACATCCTTGCTCACATTGCTCTCACTGTAGGAAAGTCCCTCCTGCTGCAGCCCGATGATATAGGACACCTTCTGCTTATCCAGCGGTTCTCCTTTTTCCAGCACCGCAGTCAGTTCCCGGAGGATACCCTCCGCCGTGTCCAGATCCTCCCCCTTGAGAAGCAGGCCGTTATCCCGCTGAAAAATATCCACCCCCGTGGCTTCCCGGATCAGTGTCAGGTTACTGTCCAGATTGCCGAACAGTTCCGTCCGGTCGATGGTCTGTGGTATCTGTATCTGTCTCTCCAATCATTGCCTCCTGCTTGATTCCAATTTCCTGGCGCACTTCCAATAAGACGCTCACTTCTATTATATTTCCGCTGCGGGAAAATTTCAAACTTTTATTTTGAATTTCCGCCGTTTCCGGTAAATTTTCTGCCGTCCAGAGGCGAATCTGCTGCTCTGCCTTCTTTTTCGCTTCTTCTTCGGTTCGTTCCACCCGGTCAGACACTGTTTTTCCGTCCGCGGATTTCTCCCCGAAGCGATATCGCTCCTGGTAAAACGTCATATGATACGGTACCTTCGCCCAGACTTCCCCCTCCGCATTGACAAAATAGATCCGCCCGTCTTCGCTCTCTTCGTCGAAGGTTGTCGGCTGGATCGGGACGCTGCCCGTTATGAGAACCTGCCCTTTTTTCACGTAATCTCCCGTCTCTGCCAGTGCCAGGCCGTAATAAGGGTATATGGTTTCAATATAGCCGGAATGACTGGCAACAATATCAGTATAGACCTGCCGCTTCGGTCTTTCCTCTTCTTCTTTCTGATACAGTGCATGGTCGGTTTCCGACAGGTTCAGCCACACCTTCTGCCCCCGGTATGCCAGCTGCACCCAGGTGACCTGGGGAAAGGTGTCATAGATCGCCTGCTCCGCCCCTTCCCAGTCGATATCCGGCCGGTAGGCTCCCTTGTAAATTCCCTTTTCCGTAAGGCAGGAGAGCAGTGCCTCCTCCGGAATTCCCCGGTATCCGCTGACCTCGATGCTTCGTATGAAAAAAGACTGAAAAATCACGAAACCTGCCGCCAGCAGAAACCCCAGAACGAAAGCCGGGCGGGAGAGAATGGATTTTGCGCCGGGAACAGGCCCCTTCTGCTGCAGTACCGTAATGCGGTATGCAGATTTTCCCAGCTTCTGCAGCTTCCGCAGGTCAGTCCGGCTGATCCAGCAGGTCAGTTCTGTCTCGCTCTTCATACGGACCGATTTCAGATCCAGTCCCGCTTTCATGGCCCGGTCCAGCAGGCGATCCAGACGAAAGCCCTCAATTTTCACGAAAATCCGATGGCTGTAAAAACTCAGCCTTCTCGATGGTTCCCCCAATGAGCAGCCTCCCCTCATAGATTTCCCGAATGACCAGATTTCTTCCGCGGATGGTGGTATACATCTGCGGCCTGCCTTTTTGCGGTGCTTTCACATGCTTCAGACCATGGCTGACGGTAATGGCCTGTTCGCTGAGCATGACGATACCCGCCACGTTTTCCAGCAGCACCATGCTGTCCGTTACCACCACCCTTGGATGGGTAAAATCCAGATCCCGGCGGATTTCTTCTCCTATCTTCATTTCGCGCCACCGTCCTTCCTCCTGTCAGTGTATTCGTTCTGTCTGCGGGTTATGCGTTTTTTCTTGACAACACGGGGATGCGGCTGTATATTTATACTTGGTTTAAATAATCATTCACGCAATTATAACATCATACCAAAGGAGGAAATCATGCAAAATCACGAACCGATTCTCGATGTACGTACGCTGGGTGTGGGCAAGACCCTCATTCTCGGTCTGCAGCACACCTTCGCCATGTTTGGCGCCACCGTCCTGGTCCCGATCCTGACCGGACTTCCCATTTCCACCACACTGCTGTTCGCAGGTCTTGGAACGCTCCTGTTCCATCTGTTGACGAAAGGGCAGGTTCCGGCGTTTCTGGGATCATCCTTCGCCTTTCTCGGCGGATATGCAGCAGTGGCACCGCTGCTGGAGGATGGGTCACCCAACACGGAAATGCTTCCTTATGCCTGCGGCGGCGTGTTCTGTGCCGGCCTGGTCTATCTGCTTCTGTCCGCACTGATTAAAGGTTTCGGCGCCGGAAAGGTCATGCGTTTCTTTCCTCCTGTGGTGACCGCTCCCATCATCATCGCCATCGGTCTGATCCTGGCACCTTCAGCCATCAATAACTGCGCCACCAACTGGCCTGTGGCCATCATCGCTCTGGTTACCGTCATCTTCTTTAATATCTGGGGACGGGGCATGGCGAAAATCGTTCCGATCCTGCTGGGCATCATTGTTTCTTACATCGCAGCGCTGCTCATGGGTGAGGTCAGCTTCGAAGGAATCAGTGAAGAAGCCATTCTGGGTCTCCCGCCGATCACGCTAATGAAATTCGATATCAGCGCCATCATCACCATCATGCCGCTGGCTCTGGCTACCATGATGGAACACATCGGCGATATTTCCGCCATCGGCGCCACCACCGGAAAGAACTACATCGCAGAACCGGGTCTGCACCGCACCCTGCTGGGCGACGGTCTGGCCACCTGTCTGGCAGCTGCCTTCGGCGCACCGGCCAATACCACCTACGGTGAAAACACCGGTGTTCTGGCCCTGACCAAGGTCTATGACCCTCGTGTCATGCGGATTGCCGCAGTCTTTGCCATCATTCTTTCCTGTGTGCCGAAGATTGCATTTGTCATCGAAAGTATTCCGACTGCTACCATCGGCGGGATTTCTTTCATCCTGTACGGCATGATCTCCGCCATCGGTATCCGCAATGTGGTGGAAAACCACGTGGACTTCACCAGAAGCCGCAACACCATCATCGCAGCTCTGATTCTGGTCTGTGCCCTGGGCTTCAACTCCATCGGCGGTATCTCCTTCACCGTGGCAGGCGCCACCATCTCCCTGTCCGGTCTGGCCATCGCCTCTCTGGTGGGCATCATCGTCAACGCCATCCTGCCAGGCAACGAATATGTCTTCCCGGAAGATGTGAAGGACAACAACGACAAGTTCCAGACGTATAAGCTGTAATTCTGTTAAGAGATGCTTCCTCAGGGAAGCATCTCTTTTTGTATGAAAAAACATTTGCAATTTGCTGAAAAATATCGCATGATAGAATCAGGATTACAAAAGACATGTTTTAGAAAAGGAGGCGGATCGCGATGTATCTGAGTGTTGGAGAAATCTCTAAGGCGCTGGGAATTTCCAATGAAACCATTCGTCATTATGTGCAGGAAGGCCTTATCGCCCCGCGTAAAAATCCGGAAAACAACTACTGGGAATATTCTTCGGATGATTTCATCCGTCTTTCCGATGTCCTCTTTTATCGCTCCGTCGGATTATCCATTAAAGAGATCAAAAGTATCATGAATGACAACATCTCCGTGGAAGAGATCGGCTCTGTCATGAAAATACGACGAACCGAATTAACCAATGCCATCAAAGAAACCGTCAATATGATGCAGCGGCTGGATGAATGGGAAGAGCATTATCAGAAAGAACTGGATCTGCGGGGAAAATCTATCATCGGGCCGATGCCGGTGGGATATCGCAGAAGCAATTTTATCGATGAAAGCAAGCATATCGCCAATGCATTGCGTGAGTGCTTCGATCTGGAGAAAGACGACTGGATGAATTTGTCCGTTTCCTTCTGTTACAATCTTGCAGAACCTGAAAAAGGAATGCGCAAATATTTTTCTTTTCCGGAAGAGACTCGCCTGAAAATCGCAAACACCCGGGTGGATATGATGGAAGAAAGCGACGACAATTGTCTGATAACAGAAGTTTACTATTCAGAAAACATTGAGGAAATGACAACACCGCTGCTTTCATACGCAGAGGAACATAAAATCATCCTTAAGGGCATGATTTACGGGAGAGAAGGAACCAACTTCTTCAAGAACGGAGTCCGCACGGGACTATACAGACTTTATGCCCCGATTCAAACCGGCAGGAAAAAATGAAAAAACAGCCTTGACCTTGTGCATACCCCAGGGTTTATACTTTTCTCTGACAGCAAAGATATCAAAGCAAATGCACCCATAACCCATGGGAGAGAAAGGAAGAGCCAGGCATGAGAGAGATGCAGAAACAAATACAGCGTTATTTTCTTAATCAAAAGGAAGAAATGTATGCGCACTTAAAAACATTGATGGAATTCGCATGTGTCACGGAAGACAGGGAATGCTGCAAGGTGGCACTGCGTTATGTGGCAGATACCGCACGCTCGTTCGGAATGAAAGCAGTCATTGGAAAATACGGTGATGTGGCAGTGATTGAAGTCGGAGAAGGCGACACGACGGTGGGCATTCTGACTCATGTGGACGTGGTCGATATCGGAAACCGCGATGCGTGGTCTTATGAACCGTTTTCCCTGACAGAGGATGGCGGCAATCTTTACGGACGCGGCATTGTGGACGATAAGGGGCCGGTCATCGCAAGTCTGTATGCACTGAAATTTCTGATGGAAACCGTTCCGAAGTTCACGAAAAAATTGCAGCTGATCGTGGGTACCAGCGAAGAAGATACCTGGACTGATATGATGCACTATAAAGAGGAGTTCGAGCTTCCGGATTACGGCTATTCTCCGGATGGAAATTTCCCGATTTTTAATGCTGAAAACGGTTATATGGATGTTGAACTGCGGTTCCGTCAGGAACTCCCGGAAGAATATTCGGGCTTCCGCTGCGGTTCGGCGGCAAACAGCGTACCGTCAGAAGGCGTGTATTGCCATAACGGCAAGCTCCACCGCGTGACAGGGTGTGCAGCACACAGTTCCGCGCCGGAACTGGGGGAAAACGCCATGTTGAACCTGGCAGACCAGCTGGCAGATACCGGGTTTGATTTCGTACGTTTTTTGAGGGATTTCTTCCCGAAAGATGTGTATGCGTCGCTTCTTCCGCTGCAAAGGACAGCAATCACCGTGCCGGAAGAATACAAACTGAATACAACGATTGTGCCGACAATATTGAAACAGGAAGGACGCAATATCTGCATCAATTTTAATGTGCGGCAAGCCTTCGACATTCCCAATGAGAATATTCAGGCAGCCTTTGAAAGTCAGATGGAAGCCTACCAATATGATCTTCATATTGAGGAAAGCCTGTCCCCGTTCTATCTGGACAGCAACCAGCCGTGGCTGACACGCATGAAGGAAGTGTATGAATCCTTCGGCAAGAAAAATGAATTCCTGCCGGCAGCGGGCTGCAGCTATGCGAAGGCTGTGCCGAATTTCGTAAGCTGGGGTCCGGTCTTCCCGGAGGACCCGGATTGCGCACATATGGAAAACGAGCAGAGCCCGGAGGCAAGTTTCCTGCTTGGTGCAGAAATATATGCGCTGTATCTGTATCAGGAGGCTGTCATTTAGATGCCAGGTCCTTTTACAAAAAAATGAAAAAAACCCTTGACCCCGTGGTTGCCACGGGGTTTATATTTACATTGTAAGATATGTGTCGCACACATATGCAATCATTCCAATCATTTATTTCTTTACATCACATGATTTCACAGGAGGAAACATCATGAATAAGAAAGAGAAAAAGGGCTGGAGCCCCAATCCGTATGTTCTGATCGTTCTCATCGTCCTGCTCTGTACAATCGCTACATGGATTGTGCCGGCAGGAAACTTTGAAAGAGCATATGATGAAGAGCTGGGAAGAGAACTGGTCGTAGCGGGAAGCTATCAGGAAACAGAGCAGACGCCGGTCGGCATCAAGGGCTTCCTTGAAAGTATTTTTAACGGCTTCTATGACGCTGCGGATATCATTTTCTTTATTTTGTTCGCAGCCGCTTACGTCAATGTTCTTTCGGAAAAAGGTGCATTGAATGCCCTGACCGGTATGCTGCTTCGGAAACTGGGCGATAAGGATGTACTGATCATACCGGCATTTATGCTGTTATTCGGTCTGGGTGGTACGACCTTCGGTATGTTTGAAGAAACCTATGCATTGATACCTGCCTTCATGGTAATCGCAATTGCACTGGGATATGACCGGGTTGTCGGCGGTGCCATCGTATTCGTAGGTGTTGCAACCGGCTTCGCTGCAGCAACCCTGAACCCGTTCACCATCGGTATCGCATCCGCAGTCGCAGAAGTCGAACTGGTAACCCCGAAGCTCCTGGCTTTCCGTATTGTATGTTTCATTCTTTTCGAAGCACTGGCAATCGCATATGTGATGCGCTATGCGAAAAAAATCCGCAAGGACCCGACCAAGAGCGTTATGTATGGTGATCCGAATGCTTTGCAGGGGATGGAAGGCATGGGTTCGAAAGAAGAAATCATGCAGTCCGAGTTTTCCAACCAGCATAAGCTGGCACTGCTGGGCTTCGTAGTACTGCTCGTCGTCATGATCGCGGGCATCATCCTGGAAGGCTGGTATCTGACAGAAATCGCAACCCTGTTCCTTGTGTTCATGGTAATCACTTGTCTCATCTACAGACTCAGCAGCAATGAAATCGCTGAAATGTTCGTAGCCGGTGCAAAGAGTGCTTTGTTCGGTGCCATGCTGGTAGGTGTGGCAAGAGGCGTTTCCATCGTTATGACCGACGGAAACATCATCGATACCTGCGTAAACGCACTGGCGAACGTAGTTTCTACCCTTCCGGCTTCCGTCAATGCAATCGGTATGGTTGTCGTTCAGAATCTGGTCAACTTCTTCATTCCATCCGGTTCCGGCCAGGCCGTTGTAACGATGCCGATTCTGGCGCCGGTAGCAGACTTGATCGGACAGTCCAGAGAAGTTGCAGTCATCGCATACCAGTTTGGTGACGGTTTCTCCAACATGTTCTGGCCTACCGCAGTAGCAACAGAATGCGGTATCATGGGTATCGGTCTGAACAAATGGTATAAGTTCATCACACCGCTGTTCGGCATGATCTTCCTGCTGCAGTGCATCCTGATCGTCATTGCTGTTGCAATCGGACTCTAAGAGAAAAAACGATTACTCATACTATTTCAAATAGTTCGTGCGATACAAGTCACAAAAGGGCGAATTCCGCTGAGGAATTCGCCCTTTGTTTCTGAAAGAAAAACAACCCGGCAGATACCGGGTTGTCCAAGGTTCTTATTCAGCCCTGAAATTTCTATCCCAGAAATTCCTGAACTACTTTTTTCACTGCGTTGCCGTCGGCAAGGCCTTTTACCTTCGCCATGACAGGCCCCATCAGTTTACCCATGTTCTGCTTGCCGCCTTCAATTCCGAGGCTTGCCGCAGTTTCCTTCACAATCTCTCTGAGTTTCTCTTCAGAAAGCTGTTCCGGCAGATATCTGGTCAGAATCTCGATTTCCGCGTTATAGGAATCCACCAGATCGGTTCTTCCAGCTTTTTCAAAATCAGCAAGGGCGTCTTTTCTCATTTTCACCTGCTTGGCAAGAATCGCTACGATTCCGGCATCATCAAGCTCTTCTCTGTGGTCAACTTCGTACTGCTTAATTGCAGCTCTCGCAAAGCTGATGGTGTTCTTCGCCACTTCATCTTTTGCTTTCATGGCCTCCTTAAAGTCAGCCATTAACTGTTCTTTTAAAGTCATTAATGAATCATCACCTTAATTAGTATTTTTTAGCCTTTTTTCTAGCTGCTTCAGATTTTTTCTTTCTCTTTACGCTTGGCTTTTCATAGTGCTCTCTTTTTCTCAGTTCAGACATTACGCCGTCTCTTGCGCAAGATCTCTTGAATCTCTTCAGAGCGCTTTCTAAGCTTTCATTTTCTCTTACGATAACCTGTGCCATATTCCAATTCACCTCCTGCCTAACATGAAATCTCTCGCTGTGAACCATCTTCCGACCACCAAAAAATGAGGCCGCAAGCCTATAACGCAAATATTATACTATTTTTGCTGCGGGATAGCAAGATATTTTTTACAAAAACTCCTCGATTTACATCTTGCATCTGTCTGTTTCAGGGTATAAGATAACTATGTAAGGAGAAAACAACATGAAATTTGATTTGCATTGTCATACAAAATCCGGTTCCATCGACGCCCGCGTGTCCCTGGAACGTTACATAGATTTGCTGAAGCAGCAGGGATTTCACGGCATGCTGGTCACTGACCACGACTCCTATCGCGGCTACAGGCAGTGGAGGAATTCCGTTTCTTCCCTGCAGGCCGGCAGCTTCGTCGTACTGGAAGGCATCGAATATGATACGAAAGATGCCGGCCACTTCCTCGTGATCATGCCGGACGGCGTGCAGCTGGATCTTCTCCGGATCCGCGGTATGTCCATCGAGCAGCTGATCCATGTGGTGCATCATATGGGCGGCATCCTGGGTCCTGCCCATCCCTTTGGCTCCAAGAGCTCCAGCGCCATGTTCTTTAAAAAAGTCCGCCGCAATCCGCGGATCTTCTACGAATTTGATTTCGTAGAAGGCTTTAATACCTGCGAATCCGCCCAGGCAAACCGAATCGCCCGCATGATGACGGCACGCTACGGCAAGCCATGCACCGGCGGCTCGGATTCCCACGAAGAAAAATATGTGGGCATGGCCTACACAGAAATCGATGCCGATATCCGCTGCAACGACGACCTGATCGAGGCCGTCAAAGAGCACCGGATCACCGATTTCGGCGGCACCGTCCGCGATTTTACCCGCAAAGCCCGCCATAAAAATGCCTTTTATGCGGTCTGGGGTTTCAAAGTCTACAACCGCAGTCTCTGCTTTCTTTTCACCCCCCGCAGGAACCACCGGATCCGGAAGCTTTCCATTCCCAAACTCCGCCATCATCCGGGCAGTGCATCGGCTTCCTGATTCTCAACGCAATTTCCTCCTGACAAAATCCACTCCCCCGACGTTATGAAAATGCCGGGGGATTTTGTTTCCCCAGGCGAGCGGATTTTGCGAAGAAAAAAAAGAAAAAGGGCTTGACACATATATCGCACCGTGATATACTCGAACCACAATATATATTGCACTTCGATATATCGCACCAAAAGGAGAATGTTATATGAACGATAAAATCAGACGTGTCTACATTCCCATGACGGAGACGGGTTTCTATATTCTCTTCTGCCTGCAGCAGGAGAACCACGGCTACGGCATTACGCAGCAGGTGAAAGCCATGACCGGCGGTGAGATCGTCATCAGTCCCGGCACCATGTACGGCAGCCTTTCCAAAATGGAAAAGGACGGCCTCATCTGCTTCACCAGGGAAGAAGACAAACGAAAATTATATCTGATCACAGACTTGGGCCGGGAAATTTTAGACCTTGAAATTGCACGAATCGAACGGCTCTATCGAAACAGTAAAGGAGAAGTATTCCATGAACACGAGTAAAACAATCCCTGCGATTCTGACAGAACGTCAGATCTTCTATATTTCTGAATTTGATGTGGAGGCAGCCTGGCTTTCCTTCATGCACCGGGAGGGCTGGAAGATGCTTTCCACCACCGGCTTCAAATACCGGTTCGAGAGCTGTCCGAAGGAAAACTGGACGTATCAGCTGGACTTCCGCGCGGATGGGGTCAGCGAGGAGGAATACATTCAGATGTACGCCGACTACGGCTGGGAATTCGTCACCCGGTTCCGCCAGTGGTACTACTTCCGCAAGCCATATAGCGAATCGGAAGATATGTCGATTTTCAGCGACAATGCCTCCAAGATTGAAATGTGCCGCAGCATCATCCGCCAGCACGCTCTGCTGGTCACTCCGATGATCCTGATTCTTCTGGCCTACCTGCTTCTATATTTTACCACAGATCTTTTCCCGGGTCCTGGGGGTGGTTTTCCAGGCGGCTTCTTCATGGGCCTGGCGGCGTCCGCCGGGCCGGTACTGATCATTGCCGGCGGTTTCGTGTTGAATCAGCTGTATCGCCTGAAGAAGATGATCGATCGCCTGGGAAAAACGGCATAGTGACTCGGTAAACCACCCCAGCGGCACCACCCGGCAACGTAAAAACACTGGCGATGAAGAAAGGAGATTGGAAATGAAAGATTTTATTTTCGCAGCACTACCGTTCGTCATTATTGGCATCTGTCTGGCACTGCTGGCAGCCAATCACAATCGAATAAAGGATTCCAAAGAGAAAAACCACATGACCGAGGGCATGTGCATCGGTATGTGCTTCGGCGTGGCGCTGGCTACATCCATGCACTTGAACCTGGGACTTGGAATCGGCCTGGGAATGCTGGTGGGAGAAACGGTGGGCATGTTCATGCCGAAGAAATGAGTCGATCCCGCGTTGTGTTGCGATCCACGCAGTTTGATTCAACTAACCCATACATATCGTACTTTTTTTCTTCAAAAGGGTCGGGTCACACACTGAGGAAGAAGCAGAAATTCCTGATTATTTACGAAAATCGCCTGAAAATACTGTCATTTTTCGTATTTTCAGGCGATTTCAGCGAATTCTCTATTGGTCCACCCGACCCTTTTCGCGTTTTTTATGCAAATAAGTATGTGTGCGTGGAATCCCCATCTATTCAGTTTCGGTTGTTTCAAAAGAAAAACCCGTACGATTTCCCAGAAATATGTTGACAAACATGCCGGAAACAAGTAAAATATTATCGTTGACGAAAAACTGAAATATCTTTTTAGAACGGTCTGATGTGCGGCTGTGCTGGAATTGGCAGACAGGCAAGCTTGAGGTGCTTGTGTCCGCAGGGCGTACGGGTTCGAGTCCCGTTGGCCGCACCAACGAAAAAACTGGAATGAGTCTTATCTCGTTCCAGTTTTTATGTGCAATAAATGGGCATAAGGGACTCGGACCCGGGAGGGCGCAGCCTGTTCATCTCCTGACTTCTGCCATCTTACACCGTTTCGAAGCAAACCACCCGACTTTTTCTGCTGTATATGGCTGTATATGAAAAAAGCCGGAGCAAATCCACTCCGGTCTTTTCGTTTTCTGGTTTTGCATTCTCACAGGCTGCATCCCATCCGGCATCAGCCCGGCGGCCAGGTCAGTTTTCTCTTTCCGAGTATGTGGAAATGCAGATGTTTCACCGTCTGGAAGGCATCCTCACCGTTGTTGCTTACCACCCGGTAGCCGTTTTCCAGTCCCAGAGATTCCGCAATCTCATGGATTTTGAACATCATGTAGCCCAGCAGTTCCTGATCTTCTTCCTTCACATCATCCAGGCAGGTAATGTGCTTCTTCGGAATCAGCAGCACATGAACCGGTGCCTGCGGCTCTGCGTCGTGGAAGCAGAAGACGCGATCATCTTCATAGACCACATTGGTCGGTATTTCATGATTTGCAAGCATGCAAAAAATACAGTCAGCCATGAATCAGTTCTCCTTTCATTCCGTCTTTGTATTCTTCTAAAAGTCTTACCTTTTGGAAACTGTTTAACAATTCCTCTCCGCCGGCGGCGTAGACCTTGATATAGTTTTCGCTGTAGCCGGTGAGAAGCCCTTCCTCCACCTCTTCAAACAGGACCGTCCGGATTTCTCCTCGCTTTGCACACCCCGCAAAATATGCCCTCTCGGCTTTTTTTCCCTCTGCCAGGAGCCGCTGGATGCGCCGGTTTTTTTCTTCGCCGCCGACCTGGCCGGTCATGGCGGCGGCCGCCGTCCCCGGCATCGAACGGGTGCGG